>NZ_DBNGPQ010000096.1:0-136654 GCF_057122925.1 Umezawaea sp.
GGCCGGACCGACGACCAGGTCAAGATCCGCGGCTTCCGCATCGAGCCGGGTGAGGTGGAGGCGACCCTGCTCCGCCACCCCGACGTCCGCGAAGCCGTGGTCGTCGCCCGGCAGGACGACGGCCACCGGCGGCTGGTCGCCTACGTCGTGCCCGCCGCGACGACGGACCTGCGGTCGTGGCTGGCCGAGCGGCTGCCGGACTACCTGGTGCCGTCGGCGTTCGTCGGACTGGACGCCCTTCCGGTCACCTCCAACGGGAAGGTCGACCGCAGGGCCCTGCCCGCACCCGACCTGGCGGCCGACGCCGCGACCTACCGCGCTCCGCGCACACCGGTCGAGCACCGGGTCTGCCGCATCTGGGCGGACGTGCTCGGGGTGCCGCGCGTCGGGCTCGACGACAACTTCTTCGAGCTGGGCGGCGACTCCATCCTCAGCATCCGGGTCGTGTCCCGGCTGCGCGCCGAACTGGACGCCCCCGTGTCGCCGCGGGTGCTGTTCAGCTCGCCCACGGTCGCCCGGCTGGTCGAGGCCGTCGCCGCCGAGACCGGCGCGGGCGAGGACGTGATCCCGCGCGTTCCCCGTGGCGGTGTCCTGCCGCTGTCGTTCGCCCAGCAGCGGCTGTGGTTCCTCGACCAGTTCGAGCCGGGGAGCACCGACTACCTGTCGCCGTCGCTGCTGCGGCTGCGCGGCGCCCTCGACGTCGAGGCGCTGCGCACGGCCCTGACCCTTCTGGTGGCGCGGCACGAGTCGCTGCGCACCACGTTCGACGCCGTGGAGGGGCACGGGGTCCAGGTCGTCAACCCGCCGCACGACGTCGAGCTGCCGGTGCTGGACGTGGCGGGGGGCGAGGACGGGCTGGCGGAGGCGCTGGAACGGGAGAGCACCCGGCCGTTCGACCTCGGCCGCGGTCCGCTGCTGCGCCCGCTGCTGCTGCGCGTCGCCGCCGACGACCACGTGCTCCTCCTGCTGGCGCACCACATCATCACCGACGGCTGGTCCAACGGCGTGCTGACCAGCGAGCTGAACGCGCTGTACCGCGCGCTGCGGGCGGGCGAGGACCCGACGCTGCCCGAACTGCCGGTGCAGTACGCGGACTTCGCCGTGTGGCAGCGGGAACGGCTGACCGGACCGCTGCTCGACGAGCAGCTCTCGTACTGGCGGGACCGCCTCACCGGCGTTCCGCCGCTGGAGCTGCCGACCGACCGGCCCCGGCCCGCGGAGCGCACCAACCACGGCGCGATCCACGTGTTCACCGTTCCCGCCGAGGTCGCGCGCGGGCTCAAGACCCTGGCCCGGCAGCAGGACGGCACCCTGTTCATGGCGCTGGTCGCCGCGTGCCAGGTGTTGTTCGCCCGCTGGTCGCGGCAGGACGACGTCGCGGTGGGCACCGTGGCCTCCGGCCGGGAACGCGCCGACCTGGCCGGTCTGGTCGGGTTCTTCGTCAACACCCTGGTCCTGCGGTCCACCGTGGACGGCGACCGCACGTTCCGCGAGTTCCTCGCCGACGTGCGGGCCACCGCCCTGGACGCGTTCGCGCACCAGGACGTGCCGTTCGAGCGCGTGGTGGACGAGCTGCGACCCGAGCGCGACACCAGCCGCACCCCGCTGTTCCAGGCGATGGTGGTCCTCCAGAACACCCCGGAACCCGCACCGGACCTGCCCGGCCTGAGCGTCGAGGACCTGCCGCTGCCGGTGGTGGCGTCCAACTTCGACCTCACCGTGGAGTTCCAGGAGACCGAGGACGCCCTGCACGGAGCGGTCAACTACAACACCGACCTGTTCGACGCCGCGACGGTCGAGCGGATGGCCGGACACCTCGGCGTCCTGCTCGGCGGCGTGGTCGCCGATCCCGACCGGCCGCTCGCCGACCTGCCGCTGATGGACGCCGACGAGCGGCGGCACGTGCTGCACGCGTGGAACGACAGCGCCCACGCCGTGCCGGACGCCACCCTGCCGGCGTTGGTCGAGGCACAGGTGGCGCGGACGCCGGACGCCGTCGCGCTGGTGGACGGCGACGAATCCCTGACCTACGCGGACCTCAACGCCCGCGCCAACCACGCGGCGCACGCGCTGATCGCGCGCGGCGTCGGCCCCGGCCGCTACGTCGCCATCTCCCTCCCGCGCTCCGCCGACCTGGTCGTTGCGGTGCTCGCGGTCCTCAAGTCGGGCGCCGCGTACGTGCCGGTCGAGCCGGACCAGCCCGAGGACCGGGTCGCGTTCGTGCTCGACGACGCCCGCCCGGTCCTGGTGCTGGACGACCCGGAACCGCTGCGCGCCACCGACGGCCGCTCGGCCGAGAACCCCGGTGACCACGACCGGACCGGACCGCTGACCCCGCACGACCCGGCGTACGTGATCTACACCTCCGGGTCCACCGGCCGCCCCAAGGGCGTGGTGGTCGAACACCGGTCGGTGGTCAACTACCTCGCGTGGGCCTGCGAGGTCTACCCCGGTCTGCGGGGCTCGGCGGTCCTGCACTCGCCGGTCTCGTTCGACCTCACCGTCACCACCCTGCTGGGTCCGCTGCTGGTCGGCGGCCGGATCGCGGTCGACGACCTGGACGAGGACGCCGCACCGGCGGAGCGGGCCGCGTTCCTCAAGGCCACCCCCAGCCACCTGACCCTGCTGGGCACCGTCTCCCCGGACCTCTCGCCGACCTCCGACCTGGTCGTCGGCGGGGAGCAGCTGCTCGGCGCGGCGGTGGACGAGTGGCGGCGGGCCAACCCCACCGCCACGGTGATCAACGAGTACGGCCCCACCGAGACGACCGTGGGCTGCATGGAGCAGCGGATCGAACCCGGAGCGCCGCTGGACCCCGGACCCGTGCCGATCGGCCACCCGGCCTGGAACACCCGCCTCTACGTCGTGGACGCCCAGCTGCGCCCGGTGCCCGTCGGGGTGCCCGGCGAACTGTGCATCGCCGGGAGCGGGCTGGCCAGGGGGTACCTCAACCGGCCCGGCCTGACGGCGGCGCTGTTCGTCGCCTGCCCGTTCGGTGCGCCGGGGGAGCGGATGTACCGCTCCGGCGACCTGGTCCGCAGGCTCGGCGACGGCCGGATCGAGTACCTCGGCCGGATCGACGACCAGGTCAAGATCCGCGGGCACCGCGTCGAACCGGGCGAGGTCGAGTCCGCGCTGCTCCGGCACCCCTCGGTGACCGAGGCCGCCGTGGTGGCCAGGGACACCGGCCAGGGCCACGCCCGCCTGGTCGCCTACGTCGTCACCGACGAGCACCAGCGGGCCGCCGACCTGCGCGCGTTCCTCGGCGAGCACCTGCCCGCGTACATGGTGCCCTCGGCGTTCGTGCCGCTGCCCGCGCTGCCGGTGACGGCCAACGGCAAGCTCGACCGGGCAGCGCTGCCCGCTCCCGAGCCGACCGCGGAGGACGGGGCGGGCCACGTGCCGCCGCGAACCCCCGTGGAGGAGGCGCTCGCGGAGATCTGGGCGAGCGTGCTGGGCGCCGACCGCGTGGGCGTCCGGGACAACTTCTTCGAGCTGGGCGGCGACTCCATCCTCGTCATCCAGGTCGTCTCCCGCGCCCGGAAGGCGGGCCTCGCCCTGACCACCAAGAACCTGTTCCGCAACCAGACCATCGAGGCGCTCGCGCCGGTCGTGACCGAGGTCGAGACCGGACCCGCCGACACTGCGGAGGTCGTCGGCGACGTTCCGCTCACCCCGATCCAGCGGTGGTTCTTCGAGACCCGCGCGGTCGCCCCGCACCACTTCAACCAGTCGATGCTGCTGGAGCTGACCACCGACCTGGACGAGGGTGCGCTCGACCGCGCGCTGACCGCCGTGCTCGCCCACCACGACGCGCTGCGGCTGCGCTTCGCACACGTCGACGGCGAGTGGCGCCAGCACAACGCCCCGGTCGAGCCGGGTGGCGTGCTGGAGCGGCACGACCTCACCCCGATCGCGGAACCGGAGCGGCAGGCGCACCTGGTGAAGATCGCCGACGAGGTGCACGCGGGCTTCGACCTCGCCACCGGTCCGCTGCTGCGGGCCGTGCTGTTCCACGCCGACGACAGGCCGTCGCCGCTGCTGTTCCTCGCCGCCCACCACCTCGTCGTGGACGGCGTGTCGTGGCGGATCCTGCTCGACGACCTCGACACCGCGTACCGGCAGGCCGCTCGCGGCGAGGACGTGGAGCTGGGCGCCAAGTCGACGTCGTTCCGCGAGTGGGCGGAGAAGCTCGACCGGCACGCCGCCGGGGGAGCGCTGGACCACGAGCTGGACCACTGGGCGGCGGCGCTCGACGCGGCGCCCCTGCCCGTGGACCACGAGCGGCCGACACCGGGAACGCCCGCGGCGACGGTGCACGTGGTGCTGGGGGCGGAGGACACCGACGCCCTCCTGCACGACGCCCCCACCGCCTACCGCACGCGGGTCAACGACGTCCTGCTCGCCGCGCTGGCCCGTGCCCTGTCCCGGTTCACCGGGCGGCCGACCGTGTCGCTCGACATGGAGGGCCACGGCCGCGAGGACGTCCTCGGCGCCGACCTGTCCCGCACGGTCGGCTGGTTCACCACCCTCTACCCGGTCGGGCTCACCGTGCCCGACCAGGAGCGGCCCGCGTGGCGCGACCTGGTCAAGGCGGTCCGGAGGCAGCTGCGCACCGTTCCCGGCAACGGGTTCGGGTTCGGGGCGCTGCGCCACCTCGGACCGCCGGAGGCGCGGCGGCGACTGGCCGGACCGGGACCGCAGGTGGTGTTCAACTACCTCGGCCAGTCGGGCAGCACCGCGGAGCACGCCGACGGCGGGCTGTACCGGGACGTGCTCGACCCCGTCGGGCAGGACGGCGACCCGACGGACCGGGGACCGCACCTCCTGGAGGTCGTCGGCGGTGTCGCCGCCGGGGAACTCCGCTTCACCTGGTACTACCAGCCGGACCGGCACGAGGAGGCCACCGTGCGGCGGGTCGCGGAGGACTTCCTCGACGCGCTGCGCGGCATCGCCGCGGACTGCCGGGGCGACCGGTGACCGGGTCGCTGTCGCGCAACCGCGACTACCGGCTGCTGTGGGTCGGGCAGGCGCTGTCCGAGGCGGGCGCCAGCGCGTCCATGATCGCGCTCCCGCTGCTGGTGCTCACGCTGACCGACTCCGCGGCGGCGTCCGGCCTCGTGCTGGGCGTCGCCGCGGCGGCCCAGCTCGTCGTCGGTCTGCCCGCCGGAGCGCTGGTCGACCGGTGGAACCGCAGGACGGTGATGCTGGTCTGCGAAGCGGTGCAGGCGGTGGCCGTGGGCTGCCTCGTGGCGGGCCTGTGGTGGGGCGTCGCGGGCGTGGAGCACGTCGTGGCGGTCGTCGTCGTGCTCGGTGTCTGCCGCGCGCTGTCCGAGCCCGCGGAGGAGGCCGCGCTGCCCGCCATCGTGCCCGAGCGGCAGCTCTCGGACGCGGTGGCCATGAACGCGGCGCGCGGCTACCTCGGCCAGCTCTCGGGCACCGCGCTCGGCGGGCTGCTGTTCGGGTTCGGCCGCTGGCTGCCGTTCGCGGTGGAGGCGGTGACGCACGTGGCGACGTTCGTGTCGCTGCTGTTCATCCGGATCCCCGCCCGCGAGCGGGAACCCGCGCCGGTGAGCCGTTTCCACCGAGAGGTCGGCGAGGGGCTGCGGTGGGTGTGGACGCAGCCCGTCGTGCGGGTGGTGGCGTTCTGCGCGGTGGGCCTCAACCTGTTCTTCCAGGCGTTCTACCTGCTGATGATCGCCATCGCCCACCAGCGGGGCGTGTCCGCGGGCGAGATCGGCGTCATGGGCGCCATGCTCGGCGCGGGCGGCATCCTGGGCGCGCTCGTGGCGCCCCGCCTGCACCGCGCGCTCCGGCCGCACCTGTCGATCGTCGTGGTCTTCTGGGTGATCACCGCTCTCATCCCGCTGGCTCTGGTCGTGGACCCCGGCATCCCGACGGGCGTGCTGTTCGCGGCGGCGGCGTTCCTGGCCCCGACGGCGAACACCACCATCACGACCTACCAGCTGCTGCTCACGCCGGACGAGCTGCGCGGCAGGCTGAGCAGCGTCATGGGCGTGGCGCTCGGCGTCGCCGCCATCGCGGGACCCGCGGTGGGCGGTGCGCTGGTGGAGTGGCTGACGCCGACGCAGGCGATCCTGACGTGCGCGGCGGGCACGGCGGTGTTGACGGTGTTCGCCACCCTGAACCCGACGTTGCGCAGGTTCTCGCGCGAGGAGCCCGCGGCCGCCGTTGCGGAGTCGGAGGTGTAGCGGCGATCGGGTGACATCGTCGTGCGGGGGTTGGCCGGACCGTCGGGAGGGTAGCCGGACTCGTGGCCGTGACCGAGGACGCAGGCCCACGCGGGTGCTGGAACCGGCGAGGTGGTCCGGTCCGACGGTGCCCGGTGGGGCGAACTGGTGCGCGAGGAGTGCCCGCGCCACCGCTGTCGGACGCCGAGGACCGCGGAGAAGGTGGTCGGTCACCCGGTCGCCGGGTGTTCGGCAGCTCGCACCTGACCGGTGGTTTCGCGGGCAGGCGCGGTACGCGCGGGTCCGGTCGGAGACCGGACGTCCGCACGCGCCGCGCCAGGCGATCACGTCGCGCCGCGGCGGCGTGGCCTCGGTGATCGGCGGCCTGCTCGACGAGGCGGAGCGCGGTTTCGAGATGGTCGAGAACAAGCAGGAGGACCGCGAGAGGGTCGTCCTCACACCCTGACGGCCCGGCGACCGCACGCGACGTCGCCGGGCGGCCGCTGACGAGCGAGGTGGACCCCGTGCACGAACCAGACCTGATAGCCGTAGGAGTGCTGTCCGACGAAGGACTGCCGGAGCAGGTGATCACGATGATCGCCGACGAGCTGCCCGGCATCCTCGCCACCGGGGTGGACGGGCGGACGCGGTGGCGGGTGGAGCACGAGGTGGTCCAGCTCCCGCTGGACGAAGACGGTGACATCCCGATGCGCGCGCTGTCGCGGCAGCGGCGGCAGGACCGGGGCTGGGACCTGCTGGTCCTGGTCACCGATCTGCCCCGCCGCGCGGGAACGCGACCGGTCGCCGCCAGCGTCGACGTCGACCACGGTGTCGCGATGATCTCGCTGCCCGCGCTCGGGGCCGTCCTGGTGCGGCGGCGGGCGCGGGCGTTGCTGGTCCGAGTGGTGCGGCAGCTGGTGTCGCGACGGCTCGGGATCGACGGAGACCACGACGGACGGGGGGCGGCGGCGAGGTTGCGCGAGGCGCTGGCCCCCACGGAGCGGCTGCCCGATGACCGCGAGTCGTCGGCGACGCACGTCGCCCTGGTCGGACTGCGCGGCAGGCTGCGGCTGCTGGCCGGGATGGTGCGGGACAACCGACCGTGGCGGCTGGTCCCGCACCTGGCGGGCGCCACGGCGGCCGCGGCCGGGACCGCCGCCTACGGCATCATCACCAGTTCGTTCTGGAAGCTGGCGGACGCGCTGCCCCCGCTGCGGCTGGCCGCGATCACGGTGGTCACCATCCTGATCATGACGGTCTGGCTGACGGTGTACAACCACCTCTGGGACCGGCCTTCCGAGGCTGGCGAGCGACGCAAGGCGCTGCTGTACAACGTCTCCACGGCGACCACGCTGGCGATCGGCGTGGCGTTCATGTACGCGATCCTGTTCGTGCTGGCGCTGCTCGCCGCGGGCGTCCTGATCGACAGCGGCTACTTCGCCCAAACCCTGGGCCACCCGGTCGGTGTCGGTTCGTACCTGAACCTGGTGTGGCTGTGCAGTTCGGTCGGCATCGTCGCCGGTGCGCTCGGGTCGAGCCTGGAGGACGAGGAAACCGTCCGCAACGCGACCTACGGCCGCCGCGAGCGGGAACGCCGGGAACGACACCGGCGCCAGCGGGGACACCGGAGGTCCGAGGACGGCAACCAGGGCAGCTGACGGTCGTCACCCAGCCGCGTCGGACGTGGCGGCGGGTCCCCTCACCGTCGGGTCGGGTCCTCGGTGGACAGTGCGCGGCGCCAGTGGTCCGCGACGGTGCGGCGCAGTCGTTCGGTGTTCACGGCGTCGCCGTCGAGCAGGCGTTGCAGACCGATGCCCCGCAGCTGTCCGACGATCGCGACGGCGACGTCGTCCGGGTCGGCCTCGGGGCGGACCGTGCCCGCCGCGATCCCGGCGGCGACGTCGGCGCGGAGGTCGCTCCGGAAGGCCTCGTCGCGCCGGCGGAAGGTCTCGGTGAGTTCCGGCGCGGTGGACGCCTCGGCCCACAGCACCAGGAACGCCCTGTTGGTCACGCCCACCTCGGCGAGCTTGCCCACGTAGCCGTCGACCAGCGCCAGCAGGCGGTCCAGACCCGGCTCGCGGCCGTCCATGCCCGGCACGAAGCCGCTCTGCGTGGCTAGGGCGAGCGCCTCGACCAGGGCCTGCTTCGACCCGAAGTGGTGGTTGACGATCCCGCGGCTGTACCCGGCGCGTTCGCCGACCCCGGCGAGGGTGAGCGAGCGCAGGCCGGACTCGACCACGAGTTCCGCGGCGGCGGTGATCAGCGCGGACTCGGTCCGCTCGCGGCGTTCCCGCTGGGTCAGCCTTCCGGTGCTGCTGTCGACGGTCATGGCACCAGTGTAGGGCACTAACTTGCGTGTTGGTTGACAAGTATGTGAGGCTGGCGCTCCCTGGAGACCCGAGGAGAACCCGTGAACGACCTGACCGACCACGCCCTGGACGTCCTGCTCGCCGAGGACCCCGGCGGCCCCGTGGTGATGCTCAACCTGCTGCGCTTCCAGCCCGACGGCGGGCGCGAGACCTACCAGCGCTACATCGAGGCGGTGGCCGCGGGCATGGGCGCGAAGTACGGCCTGTCGGTGGACTACCTGGGCGAGTGCGGCCCGGCCCTGGTGGCCGAGGAGGGCCAGGCGTGGGACGCGGTGGCCCTGGTGCGCTACCCGAGCAGGCGGGCGTTCGTCGAGATGGCGCGCGACCCCGAGTACCTCGCGGTCGCCCACCTGCGCGACGAGGCGCTGGTGGAGTCCGTGCTCCAGGCGACGGTTCCGCGGGAGGGGTGAGCGTGGCGCACGCGGTGTTCGTGCACGGCAACCCCGAGACGGCCGCGGTGTGGGGGCCGCTGCTGGCGGAACTCGGCCGGGACGACGTGACGTGCCTGTCGCCACCGGGGTTCGGCGCACCGCTGCCGGACGGGTTCGGCGCGACGGCGGGGGAGTACCACCGCTGGCTGGTCGGTGAACTGGAGGCGTTCGCGGGTCCGGTCGACCTCGTCGGGCACGACCTGGGCGGCGGTCACGTGGTCCGGGTCGCCATGAGCCGTCCGGACCTGCTGCGCAGCTGGGCCAGCGACGCGATCGGGCTGTTCCACCCCGACTACACCTGGCACTACCTGGCCCGGCTCTGGCAGACGGCCGGGGTGGGCGAGGTGGACGTGGCGCGGCGGTTCGGCGCGTCCGCGGCCGACCGGGTGGCGACGCTCGTCGGCCGGGGCATCAGCCGCGCCGTGGCGGAGCGGATCGCGCCCGAGCAGGACGCGGCGATGGGACGCGCCGTCCTGGCGCACCACCGCTCCTCCGCCCAGCCCGCGATGGCCGACCTCGGCCGGACCCTGCCCGCCGCGGCGGCACGGCCGGGGCTCGCCGTGCTGGCCGGTGCCGACACCCTGGGCGGCACGGACGGCCAGCGCCGCGCGGCGGCGGCGCTGGCCGGGGCCGAGGTGGGGGTCCTCGACGGGCTAGGGCACTGGTGGATGGTCCAGGACCCGGCCCGCGCCGCCGAGGTGCTGACCTCGTTCTGGGCGTCGGTGCCGGACCGGCGGTCGACCGCCGACGGCTCGACTACCGGCCGCGCAGCCTCGGCGACACCAGGCCCGCGGTGCCGAGGGCGATCACCAGCACACCCAGTACGAGGGAGATGACGGGCAGCACGGCCGCCTCACCCGCCGAGACCATCCGCACGGTCGTGCTGACGGTCACGATGACCCCCACGAGCAGGCTGAGCCAGCAGGCGCGGGCGCTGGTGGGGACGACGTGCCACCGGGAACCGCCGTTCACGAGTACCTCCCTGGAGCGATGACCACTGCTCCCGGCGAGTTGCCGCCCGCGCCGCCGCCGAAACCCGACTCGTCTCGAATGGACCGACTACCGGGTCGTGACCACGATCTTCCCGGTCGCCTCGCCCGCCTCCATCCTGGTGTGGGCCTCCACGATCCGGTCGAACGGGTACACCCGGTCGACCGGGACGACGGCGCTGCCGTCGGCGACGGCGTCCAGGAACTCCTGGAGGACCTCGGCAGGCAGGTCGCTCGCGTCGCCGCCGTACGCGCTGAGCCGCACACCCCGCGGCAGGTAGCCGATGGGGTAGAAGTCCGGCACCGTCCACTCGTTCGACAGCATCCCGGCGAAGCACACGACCCCGCCCACCCGCGTCGCGCGCAGCGTGTCCGGGAGGGTGGGCGTGCCGACGAGTTCCAGGGCGGTGTCGACGCCCTCCGGCAGCACCGCGCGGACCTGCGCGGCGACGTCGCCGTCGTCGAGGAGCACGTGGTCCACGCCGAGGTCGGTCAGCGCCCGAGCCTTGGCGGGGTTCCTGGTCGTGGCGAACACGGTCATGGCGCGCCGCTGGGCGAGCACTGCCACGGCCATGCCGACCGACGACGTGCCGCCCCTGACCAGGATGGACTGTCCATCCCGGACGCCGAGGCCGACGGTCATCGAGCCGTGGGCTGTCTGGAGCATCTCCGGCACCGCCCCGAGCGTCGACCACGGCAGGTCGCTGCGGAACCGGAGCACCTGCGTCGCGGGCACGCACGTGTACTCGGCGTACCCGCCGTCGAACGTGCGGCCCATGCCGCCCATCATCGCGAACACCTGCGCGCCCACCGGGAACTCGCCGCCGGGGCAGCGCTCCACCACGCCCGCCGCCTCGATGCCGAGCACGCGGGGGAACGTGACGCCCTCCGCGAGACCGAGCCTGGTGTGCAGTTCGGACCGGTTGAGGCCGAACGCCTCGACCCTGATGAGGACCTGACCGGGTTCCGGTTCGGGGACCGGGAGTTCCCGGACGGCCAGCGCCTCCGGCGGGCCGGGGGCGTCGAGCACGATCGCGCGCATGGTGCGGTGTCCGTTCATCGTGGGGACGTGGACATGCCCAGTGCGATGTCCACGATCATGTCCTCCTGGCCGCCGACCAGGCCGCGCCTGCCGACCTCCACCAGGAGTGCGCGGGTGTCGACGCCGTGGAGCAGCGCCGCCGCCTCCGCGTGCCGCAGGAACGAGCCGTAGACGCCGGCGTACCCGAGGGTGAGGGTCTCGCGGTCGACCCGCACCGGGCGGTCCTGGAGCGGGCGCACCAGGTCGTCCGCCGCGTCCTGCAACGCGAACAGGTCGCAGCCGTGCCGCCAGCCGTGCAGGTCGGCGACCGCGACGAACGCCTCGACCGGGCAGTTGCCCGCGCCTGCCCCCTGCCCGGCCAGCGAGGCGTCCACGCGGAACGCGCCCTCCCGCACCGCCACCACGGAGTTCGCCACCGACAGCGACAGGTTCTCGTGCGCGTGGATGCCGATCTCCGTCTCGGGGCGCAGCACCTCGCGGTAGGCGCGCACCCGGTCGCGGACCCCGTCCATCGTCAGGCGGCCACCGGAGTCCGTGACGTACACGCAGTGCGCGCCGTAGGACTCCATCAGCCTCGCCTGCTCCGCGAGCTCCGGCGCGGAGGTCAGGTGGCTCATCATCAGGAACCCCGCCACGTCCATGCCGAGTTCGCGCGCGGTCGCGATGTGCTGCGCGGAGATGTCGGCCTCCGTGCAGTGCGTCGCCACCCTCACCGACCGGACGCCGAGCGCGTGCGCCTCCCGCAGGTGCGCCACCGTGCCGATCCCCGGCAGCAGCAGCGTGGTCAGCCTGGCGCGCCGGACGTTCGCCGCCGCGGCCTCGATCCACTCCAGGTCGCCGTGGCTGCCCGGCCCGTAGGTGAGGCTGCTCCCGCCGAGGCCGTCGCCGTGCGACACCTCGATGCCGTCGACCCCGGCGGCGTCCAGCGCCGCCGCGACCCGCCCGACCACGTCCGGGTCCATCCGGTGCCGCACGGCGTGCATCCCGTCCCGCAGCGTCACGTCCTGCACGAAGACCCCGGTCACGACGCCGCCATCCGCTCGGCCACCCGCAGCGCCGCCGACGTCATGATGTCGAGGTTGCCCGCGTAGGCGGGGAGGTGGTGGGCGGCACCCTCGACCTCCAGGAACACCGTCACCTGGTGGGTCGCCCGCGCCCCGCCGGTCAGCGTGCGCACGGGCTGCCCGTCCGGGACCGGGGTGATCTGCACCGGCCGCGTGAGCCGGTACCCCGGCACGTACGCGGCGACCCGCTCGACCATGGCGCCGACCGCGGCGCGCACCACGTCGTGCGCGCTCGGGTCGGGGGCGTCCACCAGGCACAGCACCGTGTCCCGCATCATCGGCGGCGGCTGCGCGGGTGTGAGGACGATGATCGCCTTGCCGCGCGCGGCCCCGCCGACGGCCTCGATCGCGCGCGCGGTGGTCTCGGTGAACTCGTCGATGTTCGCGCGGGTGCCGGGTCCGGCCGACCGCGACGCGATCGAGGCGACGATCTCCGCGTACGGCACGGGGACCACCCCGGACACGGCGGCGACCACCGGGATGGTGGCCTGGCCCCCGCACGTCACCATGTTCACGTCGACCGCGTCGAGGTGCTGCTCCAGGTTGACCGACGGGACCACGAACGGGCCGAGGGCGGCGGGCGTGAGGTCCACCATCCTCTTGCCGTGCGGTGCGAGCAGCCGGGCGTTGGTGCGGTGCGCCTCGGCGGAGGTCGCGTCGAACACGATCCCGATGTCGGCGAACCCGTCCACGGCCAGCAGCCCCTCGACGCCGCGGTGGGTGGTCGCGACCCCCATCCGCGCGGCGCGGGCGAGACCCTCCGACGCGGCGTCGATGCCGACCACCACCCCCACGTCGAGGGTCTTCGACAGCCGGGTCACCTTCACCACGAGGTCGGTGCCGATGTTGCCCGAGCCGATGACGGCCACCTTCATGCCCGGTCCTCCCGCGTCGTGAACGAGGCGCTGACGTCGCCGAGACCGGTCAGGTGCGCCCGGAAGGCGTCGCCGCCGCGGACGGCGACCATCGGACCCAGCGCTCCCGACAGCACCACCTGCCCGCCGAGCAGCGGCGACCCGGTCTCGCAGGCCGTCACCGCCAGCCACCGCAGCGCCGCCAGCGGATCGCCGAGGCAGTCGGCACCGGTGCCCCGCGAGACCACCTCGCCGCCCCGCGTCATGACCATGCGCGTGGCGACCGGGTCGAACTCGGCGAGCGGGACCTTGGCGCGACCGAGGACGAAGAGCCCGCTGGACGCGTTGTCCGCGATCGTGTCGCCGAGCGTGATGTCCCACCCGGCGATCCGGCTGTCCACGACCTCCAGCGCGGGCGAGGCGTAGGCGACGACCCCGGCGAGGTCCACGTCCGGGTCGTCCACGTCGTCCGACAGCACGAACGCGACCTCGGCCTCGATCCGGGGTTGCAGCAGCAGGTCCAGGGGGATCGGCCAGTCCTCGGTCATCGCCATGTCGTCGAGGAGGACCCCGAAGTCGGGGCTGTCCACGCCGAGCTGCGTCCGCACGGCCTCGGACGTCAGACCGATCTTGCGGCCCACCACCGCCGCCCCCGCTGAGCACCGGGCGGCGGTCACCAGGCGCTGCACCTCGTAGGCGGTGACGACGTCGGCCGCGCCGATCAGGTCGCGCACCGGGGCGCACGGCACCCGGTCGCGGTGCGCGCCGAGGAGCAGGTCGGCCGCCAGCCGCTCCATCACGTCACGACCTCCAGGAACGCCTGGTCGATCTCGCGGTGGGTGTGGTTGATGCCGCGCGCCGCCTGGTCCATCGTCCAGGTGATCGGCCGGAAGTCCGGCCCGGTGCGGTAACCGCCGGAGAAGACCTCGTTGCGGTTGCCGGACGGGTCGAAGAAGTAGATCGTCCCGCCGCGGGTGATGCCGTGCCGGGTGGGCCCGAAGTCGATCGGCACGTCGTCCATCGACATCACGTCGCCCGCCCGCAGCAGCGCGCTCCAGTCGTCTACCTCGTAGGCGAAGTGGTGCAGCTTCCCGTTGGCGCCCTTGACGAACGCGATGTCGTGCGGCTGGTCGCCGCAGTACATCCACGACCCGACCAGGTCGGAGTCCTCGTCGCCCGCCACCAGCCGCTCGGCGGGCCGGAACCCCAGCGCCTCCTGGAAGAACCGCTCCAGCAGCGCCGGGTCCTCGGTGGTGATGAGCGCGTGGTTGATCCGCGGCACCCCGATCCCGCGCAGCCCCCGCGGCCACGGGTCGGGGTTGAGCTTGCCGACCTTCGTGCCCAGGTGCTCGACCTCGGAGTAGAGCTCCAGCACGTGGTCGGACGGCAGCGTGACGCGCAGCCCGTCGCCCACGCCCGCGTTGTCCCCCTCGGACATCCGCTCGCAGGTGGCGCCGAACGCGCGCACCCGGTCCTCGACCGCGTCGAGCGTGCCGTCGCCGGTGACCTTGTAGCCGAACTTGACCAGGCCGACACCGCCCTCCTCCAGGACGACCGAGTGGTGGTCGTCCTCGTCCCACGACTTGAGGTAGACCCGGCCGCCCTCCTCGTGCACGACGTCCATCCCGAGCGTCTCCCGGTAGTGCCGCCGCGCCTGCGCCAGATCCGTGACGCGCACGTGCACGTACCCCAACCTGATGACCGCCATGGTCACCGTCCTTCCTCGTCCGCGAGCGCTGTGCTGACCAGAACCGCGCGCAGCGGTGCGGGACCGAGGTCGACCACGACGTCGGTGACGGGCTCGGCGCGGCAGGGCAGGCACAGCCCCGCCGCCCGCTCGGCCGCGTCGAGGACCGAGTCGGCGACCGGGTGCGCGTAGCGCACGCGCCCCTCGACCAGCCGGGCCTTGCACGCCCCGCAGCCCCCGCGCCGACACCGGTACGGGCTCCGCCAGCCCGCCCGGCGCAGCGCGTCGACCACCGACTCACCGGTCCGCGCCTCGGCGCGGACGTCGTGCGGCACCACGGTGACGCTGGGCATCGCGTTGGCCTCCCGACCGCTTGTTGCGCAAAGTTCCACTAGTTCGGCAAGTGTATGACCAGCTCTGCCGATTGTTCAAGTCTGAACTTCCTAGAATCTTCCAGATTCTTGTGGAACTATCGAGCGATGGGTGAGAACAACGACGAGATCGGCCGGACCGTCGCCGTCGGCGGCGTGGCGACCAACTACCACGACCTCGGTGGAGGGCCGCCGGTCCTGCTGGTCCACGGGTCCGGTCCAGGGGTCTCGGCGTGGGCGAACTGGCGCACCGTGCTGCCCGAGCTGTCCCGGCACCACCGCGTCGTCGCGCCCGACGTCCTCGGATTCGGCTACACGCAACGACCTCCGGACGTCGCCTACGGCCCCGACGTCTGGCTCGACCACCTGCTCGGCTTCCTCGACGCGCTGGACCTGCCCGTGGTCTCCGTGGTGGGCAACAGCTTCGGCGGCGCGCTGGCGCTGCGCCTGGCGGCCAGGGCCCCGGAGCGGGTCGACCGGCTCGTCCTCATGGGCAGCGTCGGCGTCCCGTTCGACCTCACGCCCGGTCTCGACGCCGTCTGGGGGTTCGAGCCGTCGCTCGACGCGATGCGCGACCTCATGCGGGTGTTCACCCACGACGGGGCCGCGGTGGGCGACGACCTCGCGCGCCTGCGCCTCGACGCGGCCACCCGCCCCGGCGTGCACGAGGCCTACTCCCGCATGTTCCCCGCTCCCCGGCAGGACGGCGTCGACGCGATGGCGCTCGACGAGGAGGTGATCGCGGCCCTGCCGCACGAGACGCTCATCGTCCACGGCCGCGACGACCGGGTGATCCCGATGGCCACCTCGTTGCGGCTGCTCGACCTCATCGACCGCTCGCAGCTGCACGTGTTCGCGCGGTGCGGCCACTGGGTGCAGATCGAGCACGGCGCGCGGTTCGCCGCGCTCGTGGAGGGCTTCCTGGCGGAGGGGTCAGGCGCTGCGGCCCGGTGACCGCGACGGCTCGGAGATCCGGACCAGGTCGGCCCGGTGCTCCACCAGCGCCTTGGCGAGCGCGCCGTGGTCGCGGGTCGTGATCGCCCTCGCCAGGCGCGCGTGCACCTCGACGTTGCGGTCGATCACCTCGCACACGTCCGGGCCGGAGAACTCGGCCCGGACCAGCGTGCCGCGCACCAGGGTCACGATCGACTCGTACATGCCCGCCAGCACCGGCACGCGCGCCGCCCTCGCGACGGCGCTGTGGAAGCGCATGTTCGCCTCCAGGTAGGCCCTCGCGTCCTCCCGCGCGTTCCGCAGCTCCTCCAGCGCCCACGCGAGGTCGCGCGCGTCCTCCGGCGTCGCCCGTTCCGCCGCCGTGCTCGCGAAGCCGTCCTCCATCAGCGACCTGGCCTCGAAGAGGTCGACGGCGTCCACGAGCAGACCGCGGAACCACAGGTCGATCACGCCCAGCCGCACCTGCGGGGGCGGCTGGGAGATGAACACCCCGCCCTGCGCGCCCGGTTTGACGTGCACCACGTCCCGCTCCCGCAGGATCCGCAGCGCCTCGTTCATCGCGTTGGCGCTGACGCCGAAGCGCTCGATCAGCTCCGTCCTGAGGGCGAAGCGCGCGCCCGAGTCCAACCGCCGCTCCAGGATCTCCTGTTCGAGGTCGGCGGCGATCCGTTCGGGGATGGACGACATGGCCGGAGTCTCCCACAACCGCGGGTCCGGGCGGTCGAGGTCGTCCGTGTCGTGGGGCGTCGGGAGCCGCGGATCGGCCGTGCGGTGGGATGGCGGTCGGCATCGCGGTGCGAGGGGGAGGAACACATGACTGACGCGTCGGCCGAGGGGCACGGGGTGCGCGGCGCTGTGGTCGGGTGCGCGGTCTACGTCGACGGTGAGCGGCTGCCGGGGGAGTGGACCTACCGGGGCGCGGCGGCCGAGGTGCGCCGGCGGGGGACCGGGTTCGTGTGGCTCGGGCTGCTGGAGCCCACGGCCGAGCAGGTGCGGTCGGTCGCCGAGGTGTTCGGGCTGCCCGCGCGGTCGGTGCGCGACGCCGTGGCCGGGTACGTGCGGCCGAAGGCGGCGCGGTACGGGGACGTCACGTTCCTGGTGCTCAAGACGGCGCGGCACGTCGCCCACCCCGCACCCGGCGGTGGCGGGGAGATCGTGGAGACCGGCGAGGTGATGGCGTTCCTCGGGAACGACTTCGTCATCACCGTCCGGCACGGGGCCCATTCGAGCCTGCACGGGTTGCGGGAGGAGCTGGAGGCCTCGCCCGAGCGGTTGGCGCTGGGGCCGTCGGCCGTGCTG
This sequence comes from Umezawaea sp., assembly GCF_057122925.1. Classification (NCBI taxonomy): domain Bacteria; kingdom Bacillati; phylum Actinomycetota; class Actinomycetes; order Pseudonocardiales; family Pseudonocardiaceae; genus Umezawaea; species Umezawaea sp. The sequence continues at coordinate 17,252 of NZ_DBNGPQ010000096.1, forward strand.
CACGCCGTCGCGGGGCACGTGGTGGACAGCCACGTCGAGGTCGTGTCGGCGTTCGAGGGGGACATCGACGCGATCGAGGCGCTGGTGTTCGCGCCCGGCGTGCTGGTGGGGGCCGAGCAGATGTACCTGATGAAGCGCGAGGTCGTGGAGCTGAACCGGTCGGTCACGCCGCTGGCCGTCGTGCTGCGGGAAGCGGTGGAGAGCCCGGAGGTGGTGGGGGAGGTGCGGGAGGGGTTCCGGGACCTGCTCGACCGGCTGGCCGTGGTGTCGGAGCGGATCGAGTCGTTCGACCAGCTGCTGACGAGCCTGCTGTACGCGACGCTGGCGAGGATCACGCTGCGGCAGAACGACGACGTCCGGAAGATCACGTCGTGGGCCGCCATCGTCGCGCTGCCCACGATGGTGTTCGGGTTGTACGGGATGAACTTCGAGCACATGCCAGAGCTGGGGTGGGAGTACGGGTACCACGGGGTGCTGGGGTTCGTGGCGGTGGGGTGCCTGGTGCTGCACCGGACGTTCAAGCGGAACCGGTGGTTGTGACCGCGCGGAGGATCAGGTCCGTCAGGTCGTCCAGGTAGGTCGGTTCCACCGGGAAGCCCCGGACGCTCAGGCGCCAGTAGACCGGCGCGGCCAGGAGGTCCTGGAGCAGTTCCAGGTCCACGTCCGCGCGCAGTTCGCCGCGCTCCACCGCCCGGTGCAGCATCACGGCCGAGCGCTCGCGCCTCGGTGTGCCGATCATGTTCTTCATGAACGCGCACAGCTCCGGGTTGCGGGTCGCCTCCGCCGCGAGGTCGGGCATGATCCTGGAGAAGCTGGGGTCGGTCAGCCAGGTGAGCACGCTGTCCAGCGCCTCGCGCAGGTCTCCCCGCAGTGAGCCGGTGTCCGGGGTCGCGGCCAGCGCCACGCTGAAGTCGGCCAGCACCGCCATCGCCATCTCCTGCTTGGAGGGCCAGCGGCGGTAGAGCGCGCTCTTGCCCACGCCCGCCCGCTTGGCGACCGACTCCATCGACAGCCTCGCGTAGCCCTGCTCGGCCCACTCGGCCAGCACGGCGTCGGTGATGGCCTTGGTGACACCGGGTTGCAGCAGGGCCGCCCCGGTGGGCGCGCGACGGGTCATGCGAAGAGTGTAGCGACGAGACGGTGCCGTCCCGTCCTGTGCTACGTTGGTCGGGACGCTACCGTCTCGTCCTATTTAGGAGATCGTCAGATGACACCCCAGGAACTCGTCGCCCACGCCACGGAGCTGCTGCTGAAGGGCGACACGGCCGCCTTCGCGGACCTGTGGGCCGAGGACGGCGTGCTGGAGTTCCCGTTCGCCCAACCCGGTGCCCCTCGGCGGCTGGACGGTCGCGCGGCCGTGCGGGAGTACCTGAAGGGGTACCCGGACGTGCTCGACATCCGCGAGATCCCCGAGCCGGTCGTGCACGTGACCACCGACCCGGAGGTGGTGGTCGCGGAGTTCACGGCCAACGGGGTCGTGGTGCCGACCGGCAAGGCCTACTCGATGTCGTACATCGCGGTGATCACCGTGCGGGACGGCGAGATCCGGCACTACCGCGACTACTGGAGCCCGGCCGCCGCCGCCGACGTCCTGAGCGGCGCCGGGGAGACCGCGGGCGCGTTCGCCGGGAACGCCGATGTCTGAGGTCCTGGTGCTCGGGGCGACCGGCACGACCGGCTCGCGGGTCGTCGAGTTCCTCCAGCGCCGAGGTACCCCGGTCCGGCGGGCCACGCGCACGCCCCGGGAGGCCGGGCAGGTCCGCTTCGACTGGGCCGACCGGTCCACCCACGCGGCGGCGCTGTCCGGGGCGTCGGCCGTCTACCTGGTCGCGCCCATCGGGGTGGTCGACCCCGTGCCGGTGGTGGAGCCGTTCCTCGCCGACGCGCTGGCGGCGGGGGTGCGGCGCGTGGTGCTGCTCAGCTCGTCGGCGATGGAGGAGGGCGACCGGCCGCTCGGCGCGCTGCACTCCCTCGTCCGCGCCGAGGTTCCGGAGTGGACGGTGCTGCGGCCGTCCTGGTTCATGCAGAACTTCACCGGTGCCCACCAGGTGGGAGCGGGTGTGCGGACGGGGGAGATCGTCAGCGCGACGGGCGGTGCCAGGGTCGCGTTCGTCGACGCGGGCGACATCGCCGCCGTCGCCGGGCACGCGCTGACCGACGCCGTGCCGCACAACACCGACCACGTGCTGACGGGGCCGGAGGCGGTGAGCTACGCGGAGGCCGCCGAGATCATCGGGAAGTGGACCGGCACCCCCGTGCGGCACCGGTCGCTCAGCACGGAGGAGCTCACCCGGCACCTCGCGGCGTCGGGGCTGCCCGCCGAGTTCGCCGCGTTCCTCGCCGCGCTGGACGAGGACGTCCGGGGCGGGTCGGAGGACCGGGTCACCGACGCCGTCGACCGCGTGACCGGGCGGCCCGCCCGCGCGTTCCGCGAGTTCGTGGAGGCGGAGGTCCCCCGACCCGGCCGTGCCTAGCCCCCGCGGGGTGTGGATAACGCCGCTCCGGAACCTCAGGATTCGTTGTGGGACAACGAAATCCGGAGGCTGATGTGGACGAGATCACGGTGGGCGACGTCGTGGTGGCGCGCGTGGAGGAGATGCACGGGCCGGTGGGCATGACACCGGACCAGTTCTTCCCCGGCTCGCCCGAGAAGGCGTGGCGGGACCGGCACGACCTGCTCGTGCCGGACCACCTGAACCCCGCCGACAACGTCGTGCAGGTCGCGATGCAGACGTGGCTGCTGCGCAGCGGGGGCCGCACGATCCTGGTGGACACGGGCGTCGGCAACGACAAGTCGCGGCCCGCCGTCGCCTGGTGGGACCACCTGGACCTCGACTACCTCGGGAACCTCGACCGGGCGGGCGTGCGGCCGGAGGACGTGGACGTCGTGGTGAACACGCACCTGCACGTCGACCACGTCGGCTGGAACACCCGGCTGCGCGACGGCGAGTGGGAGCCGACGTTCCCGAACGCCACGTACCTGGTGCCGAAGGCGGACTTCGAGTTCTGGAACCCCGCGAACAACCCCGCGGTCGCGGGCGGGGTCAACGAGAACGTGTTCGAGGACAGCGTCGCGCCCGTGCACGCGAACGGGCAGGTGGTGCTGTGGGAGGACGAGCACCGGATCGACGCGAACCTGACCCTGGAGGCCGCACCCGGCCACACGCCGGGGTCGAGCGTGCTCAAGCTCCGCTCCGGCGGCGAGCAGGCGCTGTTCGCGGGCGACCTGGTGCACACGCCGTGGCAGGTGGCCGAACCCGACCACAACAGCTGCTTCTGCGAGGACGCCGCGGGGTCGCGCCGGACGCGGCGGCACCTGCTCGCCTGGGCGGCCGACCAGCGCGCGCTGGTGCTGCCCGCGCACATCAGCGGCCACAGCGCGTTCACCGTCGAGCACCGGGGTTCCTCGTTCGCCATCTCCGGGTGGGCCCCGTTCCCGCGGTACGGCGCGTGATGGGCACCCCGGTGGTGCGCACGACCTCGGGGCCGGTGCGCCGCCGGAGAGCCGCGCACGGCACGGAGTTCCTCGGTGTGCCGTACGCGGCACCCCCGGTCAGCGCGCTGCGGTTCGCCCCGCCCCGGCCGCACGAGCCGTGGACGGAGGTCCGGGACGCAGGCACCACGCCGTTCAGCCTGGTGCTGGACCAGCAGCCCGCCGACGCCGTGCGCGGCGGGATCGACCTGCTCATCGGCACCAACCTCCACGAGGGGAGCCTGTACCTGCGGCCCGCCGAGGACGTGCCGACCCTCGCGGCCCGCTTCCACGAGCGACCGGACGACGTGGTGCGGCGGCACCGGGCCGAGCGGCCGAACGCCGCGGAGTGGGAGCCGCGGACCGCCGTCCTGGGCGAGGGCCTGCTCGGCGCGGGAACGCGGCGCCTGGCCGACGCGCACGCCGCGACCGGCTCGCCGACGTTCGTCCGCGAGTTCACCTGGCGGTCCGACGCCCTAGACGGCCGGTTCGGCGCGGGCCACGTGGTGGAGCTGCCGTTCGTCTTCGACCGCGTCGACCTGCCGTCGCCGCACGGGCCGAACGCCCTGCTCGGCACGACCGCCCCACCCGCCGACCTCGCCACCCGGACGCACCGGGCGCGGGTGGACTTCGCCACGACCGGCGATCCGGGCTGGCCCCGGTCCGAACCGGGCAGGCGGGTGGTGCGGCGGATCGGCTCGACCTGGGACCTGGTCGGCCAGCCGCACCACCGCCCGGTGGCTCGACGACGACCGCTCGACGTTCCCCACGGGGACGCGGGCACACCGACGATCGCGGCGGCCGAGGTCGTCGGGCCGGTGACCTCCGGGGGTGTGCCCGCCCTGGTGGACCCCTGCGCCGCGCGTGGCCTCGGTGTCCAGGTGCGGACCCGGCCCGGCACCACCGTCGAGGAGCCGGGTGAGGACCGAGAGCCTCGTCGGTGGTCGTGGTCCGGACGAACCGGTGGCCGATTCCCGTGCCGGGAGTCGGTCCCGCGCACCGACGTCGGTGCGCTCCTAGCGCTGGGCCAGGTCGGGTACCTCGGCGATGAGCGACTCGGGCGCGGACAGCCGCCACGCCTCGAACACGAGTTCCGTGAGTTCGTCCACCTCGATCCCGTCGAGGTGGACGACCACCCAGCCGAACCCGCCCGAGGTGAACTGCGGCTCGAACACGTCCGGGCGTTCGGCCACGAGGGCGAGTTGTTCGGACACGGTCTGCTTCAGGCCGACCGTGCGCGTGCGCGGCCAGTGGTAGCCGAACCGCTTGCCGCTCACGCTGAACGAGCTGTACTGCTCGCCCTCCGCGCGCGTCACGTCGACGAGCCCGCCGACGACCTCGAAGAACTCGTCACTGTCCACAGCCACCGCGACCCCCAAAGTACTGGGAGCGCAGTATAGGCCGCCGCGTCAGGGACGCTGGAAGCGCTGGAAGAACTGCCACATCAGGGAGTTCGCCGAGATCTCCCGCGTGGTGGAGCCGTTGCCCGCCGACCCGGTCGGCGAACCGGGCCACGTGTGCCCGCCGTCGGAGACCGAGTAGAGGACGACCTCCACGCCCGCCCCGCAGCCGGTGTAGGCGGACCGGCCCACGTGCGCGGAGACCTGCGTGGTGGTCGGGCTCGCGCCGCAGCCGCCGAGCACCGCCCACCGCTGCTGCGCCGCGGGCACGGAGTACCGCCACACGTCGCCGCCGCCGCCCGCGTACGGGTTGGTGGCGTCCTGCTGACCGTGGAACGCGATCACGGGCACACCGCGCCCCGGTTGGCAGGAACCGGCTTCCGGCCGGGAGGCGTCCTGCGGGTCGGGACGGCCCGCGCGCAGCCCGGCCACCGGCGCGACGGCGGCGATCCGGTCGGGACGGGCGCAGGCGTAGGCCGAGATCATCCGGCCGCCGCCGGAGTACCCGGTGCCGTGGACGCGGGTCGTGTCGGCGCACAGGGGACCGGCCAGGGTGGCGACGACCTGGTCCAGGAAGGCCACGTCGTCCCGAGCGCCCGCGGGAGGGGAGCCGACACCGGGCACGTTCCACACGTACCCGCCGCCGCTGGGGATCGCGCCGCTCGGCGCGACCACGAGGTACCGGTCTCGGTCCGCCGCGGCCTTCATGTCGCTGTAGGCGAGCTGGCCCGCGCCCGTTCCGGTGCTGCCGTGCAGGTTCAGCACCAGGGGGAGGGTGCCGTCGGCGCCCGCGGGCACGTACGCGGTGACCTGGTAGGTGGTCCCGGCGAACGTGACCGGCAGGATCCGTTCGCCGGGACCGACGGCGCGCGTGCACCGCGCCGAACTCCCCGGCAGCACCCAGTTCTGGTTGGTCTGCCCGTTGCAGGTCCAGATCTGCAACGGGGTCCGGTCGGCGCTCGACTGCCCGGTGGCGTCGAGGCACTTCCCGGTCTCGGGGTTCACCAGGGTGCTCCCGTTCGCCGTCCACCGCTGGTGCTCGTTGCCCGCCAGGCAGGTCCAGAGCTGCACCCCCGTGCCGTCGGCGTTGATGCCGCCGTTGACGTCCAGGCACCCGCCCAGCGCCCGGACCGTGCCGTCCGCGCCGACGGTCCACTGCTGCGCGCTGCCGCCGTCGCACGGGTAGAGCTGCACCCTGGTGCCGTTCGCCGGGTTGGCGCCCGCGACGTCGACGCACTTGCCCCCGAGACCGGTGATCGGGCCGACCCGCGCGCCACCGCCCCCGCCGCCCGCCGGAACGGTGAACTCGCCGCGGTTGAGCACGCGGGGGGAGAAGTACGACGCCTGCACGGCGGCGTTGTTGTTGTACGCCGGGTCGGTGAGCCACTCCGCCCACACCATCCACCACGCCCAGCGCGGCTGCGCGTCCATCAGCGCCGGGCTCGGCACGCGGCCGACCTCGGCCAGTGCGATCGGCTTCCCGCCCGCCACGGCGAGCATCGCCTGGTAGTCCGACGCGCTCGGGTCGTACTTGGCCCACACGTCGAGGCTGGCGACGTCCACGTAGGACGCTCCCGGCCAGTACTCCCCGATCGAGCCCATGTTCACGTCCTTGACGTTCCACACCCACACCAGGTTCGTGAGGCCCTGGGTCCTGGTGTAGAAGTCGTGGGCGATCTGGTAGAGCTTGCGGCTGCCCGCCGCGCCGGGCTTGCCGCCCCACCACGACCAGCCGTCGTTCATCTCGTGGATCGGCCGCCACAGCACGGGAACGCCCGCGTTCTGGAGCTGGCGCAGGTAGGGGACGGCCTCGTTCAGCCGGTTCTTGTACGCCGTGTTGAGCGCGCTGCCGTCGGTGACGATCTGGCTCCACTGGCCCGCGTCGAGGCTGGAGTTGATGTCGTTGGCCCAGTCGCAGGTGGACCCCTTGGTGGGCGGGCAGAGGTGCCACGTCAGCGCGACCACGGAGCCGCCGCGCCACTGCCGGATCGCCTCGTCGACCATCGACTGGCGGTGGTTCACGTCGTCCGGCAGGAACAGGAAGTCACCGCCCCACAGCCCCGGCGTCTGGCCGGTGATGCCCTGGGCGACGCGGGTGTACTTCGTCGGGTCGGAGTTGGGTTCGCGGTTGTGCTGGCCGGACAGCGTGTACCGGCCGGAGATGCCGGACAGGTAGTCGATCAGGGCCGCGCGGGTGGAGGCGGGGAACGCCCGCGCCGACAGGGGGGTGAGCAGGGACGTGACCAGCAGGAGCACGGCGACGGTCGCGAACCGCCGCCGGACCGGTGGTCCTCGGTGTTCTCCGGGGTTTCGCTGGGTGGAGCGCATGGGACGGCCTCCTTGGTTCACAGGGGGTGGTGACCGTGTTGCTTAACCGGATAAGCATCTGGACCATAGGAGCATTCTCGCTGTCTGTCAACGTTTCATGACTCAGGGTTGATGTCACGAAGAGTCCTGTTGCTTAACCGTGAAAGTGACGTATCGGCCAGCGGCCGCTGGGCCGAACGGCGTCGTCCTGGTCGGCGGGGATCTCCGGGGCTGGTCGACCTGGCGGTTGACGGCTGTGACGCCGATCACTTAACTTCGTCGTGCCAGCGGAATTGAAACGTTTTAATCGATCGGGTCCCTGCCCTCGACATCCCGCGGAGCCCAGCATGCGACGCGCACCAACCGCACGGCGAGGACGTCTCCACGTCCTCGTGGCGAGCCTCGTCCTCCTCCTGATCTCCACCACCCTGGCCGGGCCGACCGCCTCGGCCGCCGCCATCCCCGTCAGCCTCGGCGGAGCCCACTGGGTCTGGTTCCCGGAGGGCAACCCCGCCGTGTCCGCCCCGGCGGGCGACCGGTACTTCCGCCGGACGTTCACCGTTCCGACCGGCGCGGTCGCGGAGGCCCAGTTCGTCGTCACCGGCGACGACACGGTCGACGTCTGGCTCAACGGCACGCCACTGGCCTCCTCCGCCCGCGAGGTCGACTCGTGGACGAAGGCCCTGCACGTCGACCTGCGGTCCGCGCTGACCACCGGCGCGAACACGCTCGCCGTCGTGTCGCGCAACTCCTCCGCAGGGCCTGCCGGCCTGCTCGGACGGGTGCGCGTCGTCACGGCGGGCGGCACGGTCGACCTCACCACCGACGGCGCCTGGAAGGTCTCGCGCACCCCGGAGGACGGCTGGGAGATGCCCGGCTTCGGCGACGGCCCCTGGTCGGCGGCGGCCGACCTCGGGGCCAACGGCACCGGACCGTGGGGCAACCGGGTCACCGCACCCGACCCGAACGCCCCGTCACCGCTCGGCGTCGGCGCCACGACCACGGAACGCCGGGTCGACCCGCTCGGGATCGACACGCCCCGGCCCCGGTTCGGCTGGAAGCTGACCGGTGGCGCGGGCCAGGCGCAGGGCGCCTACCAGGTGCTCGTCAGCACCGGTCCGAGCGCCGCGACCGGCGACGTGTGGGACAGCGGGCCCGTCGCGAGCGGCCGGTCGGTCGACGTCGTCCACGCGGGCGGCGCGCTGGCGTCGCACACCCGCTACTTCTGGCGCGTCCGGATCTGGGACACCCAGGGACGGGCGAGCGGCTGGAGCGCCGTGCGGTCGTTCGAAACCGGCCTGCTGGCCCCGGCGACGGAGTGGCGGGGGGCGTTCATCGGGCAGCCCGGCACCCCGCAGGGCCTGGGCGGGGCGAACTGGATCTGGTACTCCGAGGGCGATCCGGCCGCGGGCGTGCCCGCCGCGACCCGCTACTTCCGCACCACCGCCACCCTCACCTCGGCGCCGCGGGTCGCGAGCCTGGTCGTCACCGGCGACGACACCGTGGACGTGTGGATCAACGGCACGCAGGTCAGCACCTCGCCGCGGGTCGTGGACTCGTGGAGGACGGCGGCCGTCGTCGACGTCGCGAGCAGGCTGCGCGCGGGCGCCAACACCATCGCGCTGTCCGGCCAGAACACCAGCCAGTCGCCCGCGGGCGTCATCGCCCGGCTCGTGGTGGCCGGCACCGCCGTCGCGGACACCGACGCGAGCTGGAAGTCCTCCCGGTCCGCGCCACCCGGCTGGGAGCAGCCCGGCTTCGACGACTCGGCCTGGCCCGCGGCCAAGGTCGCCGCGGCCTACGGCACGGGGCCGTGGGGGAGCGGGGTCAGCGTTCCGCAGACCACCCCGTCCCCGTTGCTGCGCAAGGCCTTCACCGTCGGCAAGCCGATCGCCGAGGCCCGGCTGTTCACCACCGCGCTCGGCCTGCACGAGACGAGGCTGAACGGCGCCAAGGTGGGTGACGACGTGCTCGCGCCGGGCTGGACCGACTACCGGAAGCGCTTGCAGTACAAGGAGTACGACGTCACCGACCGGATCGTCCAGGGGACGAACGCGCTCGGCGCGTGGCTGGGCAACGGCTGGTACGCGGGCACCGTCGCCTGGTACGGCGGCGGCAACTACGGCCCCAAGCCGTGGTACTCGGCCCAGCTCCGGCTGACCCACACCGACGGCACCACCTCCGTCGTCGCGACCGACGGCAGCTGGAAGTACACCGCGGGCCCGATCACCGCCGACGACATGCAGATGGGCGAGCGCTACGACGCCCGCAAGCTCCCCGGCGGCTGGGACGGGGCGGCGTTCGACGACAGCTCCTGGGGCGCGGTCGGCGTGCGCGCCGAGGCGCCGCCGAATCTGGTGGCCCAGGTCGACGAGGGCGTGCGGGTGCGGCACGACCGGACCCCGGTCGCGATCACCCAGCCCAGGCCCGGTGTGTGGATCTTCGACCTCGGGCAGAACGCCACCGGCTGGAACCGGCTGCGCGTCGCGGGCCCGGCGGGCACCGTGGTGACCATGCGGCACGGCGAGATCCTCAACGCCGACGGCACGCTGTACACCGAGAACCTGAGGATCGACGGCCTCGGCACGGACACCTACACGCTGTCCGGCAACGGGACGGAGACCTACGAGCCCCGGTTCACCGTGCACGGCTACCGCTACGTCGAGGTGACCGGCTTCCCCGGCACGCCCACCGCGTCCGCCGTCACCGGCCGCACCGCGTGGACGGCCGCGCCGGAGGCGGGCACGCTGAGCACGTCCAACCCGATGCTCAACAGGGTGCAGCAGGCGATCGTGTGGGGCCAGCGCTCCAACATGCTGTCCCTGCCGACGGACTGCCCGCAGCGCGACGAACGGCTGGGCTGGACCGGTGACATCGCGGCGTTCGCGGCCACGTCGACGTTCAACATGGACATGTCGACGTTCCTCGACAAGTTCACCGACGACCTCACCGACGCCCAGCACGCCGACGGCGCCTTCACCAACACCGCCCCGGACCTCGGTGCGGGACAGGGGATCGCGGGCTGGGGCGACGCCGGGGTGATCGTGCCCCACACGCTCTGGCAGCGCTCCGGCGACGTGCGCGTGGTCGACGAGAACTTCTCGGCGATGACCCGGTGGGTCGAGTACCTGCGCTCCACCGCGGACGCGAACCTGATCCGCGACGACGGCGGCTTCGGGGACTGGCTCAACGTCCAGGACGACACGGCCCGCAACATCATCTCCACGGCGTTCTTCAGCTGGTCGGCGCGGCTCGTGTCGCGGATGGCCGAGGCGACCGGGCGGACCGCCGACGCCGCGCGGTACGGCGCGCTCGCCGACCAGGTCGCGGCGGCGTTCACCTCGCGGTTCGTGGCGGCCGACGGCACGGTGTCCGGGAACACGCAGACCGGGTACGTGCTGGCGCTCGCGTTCGGGCTCGTGCCGCAGAACCGCGTGCAGTCGTTGGTGGACAAGCTGGTCGCGAGGATCGGCGCGTCCGGCGGACACCTGACGGTCGGGTTCCTCGGTGTGGAGAACCTCCTGCCGGTGCTGGCCGACCACGGTCGCGCCGACGTCGCCTACCAGGTGCTGCTCCAGCCCGACTACCCCGGCTGGGGCTACATGGTGAACAGGGGAGCGACGACGATCTGGGAGCGCTGGGACGGCATCCGGCCGGACGGGAGCCTCCAGGACAAGGGGATGAACTCCTTCAACCACTACGGGTTCGGCTCGGTCGGCGACTTCCTCTACCGCCAGGTCGGCGGCCTCGGCCCGGCGTCGCCGGGGTACCGGTCGCAGCTGGTCGCGCCCAAGCCCGGTGGTGGGCTGACGTCCGCCAGGTCCGCCTACGAGACGCCGTACGGGAAGGCGGTCAGCGACTGGTCCGTCTCCGGTGGCGTGCTGACCCTGCGGGTCACGGTGCCCGCCGGGACGTCGGCGACCGTTCGGGTCCCCGCGGCGTCGGCCGCGGCCGTGACGGCTCCGGCCCAGGCCGTGCCGTTCGGTTACGGCGGCGGCTCGGCCGCCTACCGCCTGCCCGCCGGTAACCACACCTTCACCGCTCCGGCGTAGCCGGCGGAGGGGAGGGCGCCACCGGTGCCCTCCCCTCGGGCAGGTCGCCGAACGCGGCCCGGACGGCGCTCGCGGTGGCGAGCAGCCGGGCGTCGTCGAAGGGGCGGCCCTCCAGGCGCATCCCCGCGGGCGGTCCGGCACCGGTCGTCCCGGCGGGCAGCGACACCATCGGCAGGCCCGCGACGGTGCCCGACCCGGTGCCGCGGGTGGCGGTCGCGAAGACCGGCACGGCGCGGCCGTTCAGCACCACGGTCTCGCTCTCGCCCAGGAGGGGAGGCGGGATCGGCGCGGTGGGCCCGATCAGGACGTCGACCTCGGCCCGCGCGAACGCCGCGCCTCAGCCGCCGGCGCGCCTGCCGTGCGGCCCGGCAGCGCTCGGGCGTGACGGGGAGGACGCCATCAGCTCCACGAGCGCGCGGACGTCCGGCGACCCGACCAGCTCCGCCCGCTCCCGCACGGGCGCGGTCGCCAGCGGTGCCGCGAGTCCAGGGCGGATCAGCCCCGCCGCCTCGAACAGCACCAGGTCGACACCCGGCCCCGCGCCCACCGCGAGGTCGTCGTGGACGTCCGGGTCGACGAGCCGGGCACCCGCGTCCGCCGGCGCGGCACGCGCGACCTCGGGGCGACGCTGATCCACTCGCCGCGGGTCGGCGACCTCGCCCGCTCCAGGCACTCGTCCAGTCGCTCCACCCCACCGACGCCAAGGACACCCGCGGTGGAGTCAGTTGCGCGGTCGGCGAGTTCTGGTTCACCGGCGCGCACCGCCCGGTCCGCCGAGGACGGCCCTACCCCCGCCACTCGGGCGCGAGGACGGACCAGACCTCGATGTCGTGCCGCTCGCCCCGGTGCGGGTAGCTCTGCCGCAGCACGCCCTCCCTGGTGAACCCGAGCCGCTCGGCCACGGCGGTGCTGGCCGTGTTCCCCGTCGCCGCCCGCCACTCCACCCGGTGCACGCCCCGCTCGTGGACCGCCCAGTCGATGATCACCCGCGCCGCCCTGGTCACGAGTCCCCTCCCGGTCGCCGACGGCTCCAGCCAGCACCCCGCCTCGGCGAGGCCGAGCGACAGGTCCATCGTCCGGAACAGCACGCCGCCCACCAGGACGTCGTCCACCCAGATGCCGTCGATCCGGCCGGTGCCTGCCGCCGCCCTCTCCGCGTACGACCGGAGGTAGGCCCGGCTCGACGCCAGGTCGGTGACGGCGTCCGGCAGGCCGACGTACCGCCCGACGTACTCGCGCCCGCGGTCCACGTGGGTGAGGAACTCCTCGGCGTGCCAGGGGGTGAGCGGCCGCAGTTCCGCGCCGTCGTCGCCGAGGGACTTCGCGTACACAGGCAACCTCCGCGGTCGAACCCGATCAGCCGGGCGCGATCTTCGCACGCGCCAGGGCCTCCAGGCGTCGAACGACGTCGTGCGGGGCCGCGGAGGCGTCGACCTCCGCGGTGGCGGTCGCACGCGGCAGCGGTTCCGCGGCGGCGAGGTCGGCCGGTGCCTTCGCCCTCTCCTCCGGCCGCTTGCCGCAGGGGTTGTCGGTGCGGGCCGCGATGCGGGCAGGCAGCACGTCGGCGGGGCGCTCAGCAGGACGACGTGGTCGAACAGCGGGGAGGAGGCGCCCTGGTCGGTCCGGCACCCGGCGACGAAGAGGTGATCGCCGTCGTGGCCGGTGAGCAGGTCGGTCATCGCCTCCTCGCGCCACACCCGGTCCGGCGAACCGTCCGGCCCGGTGGTCCCGCGGCTCCACCGGTCGGTGTCGGTGTCGACCGTCCGGTGACCGCGCGGGACTGGCAGCCGCGGGGCCGTCGACCCGCCGGTGCCCGACGCGCCCGTGATGAGGATCTTCGCCATCCCGAGGACCCCGAACGGACCGACCAGTCCTGGGAGCGGTCCCAGTTCCGCGCCGTCGTGTCTCCACTGGTCTGGACCGCGCTCGTGCCACGGTGGATTTCGTGGCCGTCGGCCGAATCCTGGGTAATACTGGGGTCGGTCGGGGTCCGAGTCCCCAGCGGGCACAGCGCGGAGGTGGCTGACGAGTGGCGTTGCGCGATCAGGAGATACGGCAACTCGCCGAGATCGAACGGGGGTTGACCGAAGGCGATCCCCGGTTCGCCGCCACGGTGCGCAAGCTGAACGGGCGCACGTCGCGGGTTCCCCGTGCGGTCCGGGGCGTCCTCGTGCTGCTGGCGACCTACCTGGTCGGACTGGCCGTGATCGTCCTCGGCACGTGGTGGTCCTCGGTCGTCCTCGTGGCGGTGGGCGCGGTCGTGACCGCGAGCATGCCCGCGCTGGTGGCCTACCGGGCCTACCGCGCGTGGCGGCGGGAGCGGGCGGGCTGACGCCCGGCCCGTGACGCGGGCGGCCGTCGACCGCGGTCGACGGCCCGCGCGCACCCCGGGCCGACCATCGTCGAGACGGCATCGACGATGGCGCGGCGCGGAGACGTGCGCTGACCCGGCCCTCACCCGGCCCCGGTCAGCTCCGCCACCGCCGCGAGCAGGCGGTCGACGTCCTCGCGGTTGTTGTAGTGCGCCAGCCCCGCCCGCACCGCGCCCCCGGAGTCCCGCAGGCCGAGCGCGCCGGTCAGCTCCCACGCGTAGCTGTGCCCGTGCCACACGTTCACGCCGCTGACCGCCAGGTGCTCCGCCACCTCGGCGGGCGTGCGGCCCGCGACGCGGAAGTACGCGATGGCGGTCCGCCGGGCGGGCTTGCCGTACAGCGTCACGTCGGGCAGGCCGCCGAGTCCGCCCAGCAGCACCTCGAAGAGTTCGCCCTCGTGCGCCGCGACGGCGTCCATCGACACCCGCAGCCGCTCGCGGCGGGACAGCGACGGCAGCGGGAGCGCCAGCCCGGCCAGGTGCTCGACGGCGGCCGTGACCCCGGCCAGGTCGGCGAACGGCGAGGTGCCCGTCTCGAACCGCTCCGGCACCCGGTCCGGCGACGGCACCAGCTTCTCCGGGTGCAGGGTCTCCAGCAGCGCCGGGTCCGCGACGAGGGCGCCGATGTGCGGGCCCGCCCACTTGTAGGCGCTGGTGATGAAGAAGTCGGCGCCCAGTTCGCGGACGTCGGGCAGGTCGTGCGGGGTCGAGTGGACACCGTCGACGAACGTCAGGGCGCCCGCGGCACGGGCCTTGGCGGTGATCGCGGCGACGTCCGGCCGGGTGCCGAGGATGTTGCTCGCCGCCGTCACGGCCACCAGCCTGGTGCGGTCGCCGAGCAGCGCGTCGTACTGGTCAGCGGGCAGCTCGCCGGTGTCGACGTCGACCTCCGCCCACCGGACCACGGCTCCCGCGCGGGCCGCCGCCTGCACCCACGGGCGGACGTTGGCGTCGTGGTCGAGCCGCGACAGGACGATCTCGTCGCCCTCGCGCCAGTCCGCGGACAGGGTGTGGGCGAACCGGTAGACCAGCGTCGTGCTGTTCGGCCCGAGCACGACCCCGGACGCCTCCCCGCCCACCAGGTCGGCCACCGCCTGCCGCGCGTCGGCGACGATCGCCGTCGACCGGCCGCTCGCGGGGAACGGGCCCCCGACGTTGCCGATGCCCACCCGGTAGGCGGAGGAGATGGCGTCGATCACGGAGGTCGGCGTCTGCGTGCCCGCCGCGCCGTCGAGGTAGCTGTACCCGTCGCTCAGCGCGGGGAACCGGGAACGGACGGCGGCGATGTCGAAGGTCATGACGGCCAGCCTCGTCCAGTCGAGGCTCGCGCGGAAGTGGCGATCCGGGCGAAGGGATGTCACAGGACGTGAAGTTAGGTTAGCCTTCGCTGTCTTTCCGGTGGTCAACGGTGTGAAGGAACAGCTCATGGGTGATGACCCGTTCACAGTCCGTGTTCTCACGGTCGACGACGTGGTGCCGCTGCGCCGCGTCCTCGCCGGTGCCTTCCTCACCGACCTGGACGAGGACCGGCCCGAGCGGGTGGAGCACGTGATCGAGTTCGACCGCGCCCGCGGCGTCTTCCACGGCGACGAGATGGTCGGCGTCGGAGCGGTGCTCACCCGCGAGATCACCCTGCCCGGAGGCGTCGTGGCGCCCGCCGCGGCGCTGACGGCGGCCGGGGTGCGGCCCGGCTACCAGCGGAGGGGAGCGCTCAACCGGCTGGTGGCGAGCCTGGTGGACGGCGTGCCCGAGGCCTTCGCGGTCCTGTGGGCCTCCGACGGGGCGATCTACGGCCGCTTCGGCTGCGGTTCGCTGGCGTCGGACCTGGTGCACGTCGCCCTCCCGCACGGCGCGGCGTTCCACGCGGGCGTCGACGTCGGCGACGCGGTGGTCCGCGAGGTCACCCGCGAACAGGCGCTCCCGGTGCTGAAGGAGGTCTACGAGCGGGTGCGGACCTCGCGCGTCGGGTGGCTCGGCCGGACGGACGGCTCGTGGGAGTTCCACCTCGCCGACGAGGACCGGTACCGCGACGGGCTCTCGGCGTTCCGCTACGCCCTGCACCCGCGGGGGTACGTCGTCTACCGGGTGAAGACCGCGTGGGACGAGCGCGGGCCGCGCGACGAGCTCCACGTGCACGAGCTGGTCGCGGAGACCGACGTCGCGCACGCCGCGCTCTACCGCCACCTGCTCGACCTGGGCCTCGGCGGCGAGGTCACGCACCACACGGCGGCCGACGACCCGATCCCGCACCTGCTCGCCAACCCGCGCGCCGCGGTCCGGCGGCGCCACGACGCGCTGTGGGTGCGGCTCGTCCACCTCGACCGCGCGCTGGAGCAGCGGCGCTACCTGTCCGACGTGGACGTGGTGATCGAGGTGGACGACCCGCTCCTCCCGCGCAACGCGGGCCGGTGGCGGTTCACCGTCGAGAAGGGCCGCGCCTCGGTGCGCAGGACGGACGACGAGCCGGACGTCAGCGCGGACGTGGCCGCGCTCGGGTCGGCCTTCCTCGGCGGCACCCGCCTGAGCGTGCTCGCCCGAGCGGGCCGGGTGCGCGAGCACACCTCCGGGTCGGTCGGCGCGCTGTCGGTCGCGTTCCTCGCCGAGCACGCCCCGCACTGCCCCGAGCTGTTCTGACGGGCACCACCCCGGTGGGCTGGTGGCACGCCCGCGGTCACCGCTCGGCGCTGGCTCCGCCGCGGCGGGTGCGCGTCGTCTTCCGGTAGGCGCCGACCACCTCGGTCGCGATGCGGCTCCACCCGTAGCGCGTCCGAGCGCGGTCGGTACCCGTGAGCGCGCAGACGTCCCGCTTGATGGGGTCCTCCAGCAGCCTGCGCACCGCCCTGGCGACCGCCACCGGGTCGCGGGGCGGGACCAGCACACCGGTGAGGTCGTCGATGACGATGTCGGTCAGGGCGCCGACGGCGGAGGCGACGACCGGGACGCCGCACGCCATGGCCTGCATCGCGCCCGCGCCGCACGGGTCGTGCCACGGCACGCACGTGACGACGTCCGCCGAGCGCACGAGCGCGGGCAGGTCGTCGGGAGCCACCAGGCTGGTGAAGCGCACCCGGTCGGCGACGCCGAGCTTGCGCGCGTGGCCCACGAGCCGCGCGACCTCCGGGTCCTCGCGGGGCGTGGCGGACCGGATCGGGCCCGCGATCACCAGTTCGGCCCTGGGCACGGTCGCCAACGCGGTGATCGCGGTGTGGAAGCCGTTGTGCGGCAGCACTTCCCCCAGTGCGAGCACCCGGCGCAGGTCACCGCGCGGCGCGACGGGGCCGTCCGGGCTGAACCGCTCCGCGTCGACACCCCACGGCACCAGCGACATCTTCCTCCTGGGCACGCCGAGGCGCACCAGCCCGAACAGCTCCTCGCTGCTGGTCGCCACGACCCGGTCGGCGGCCAGGGCCACCAGCCGCTCCAGGTCGGTCCGCCCCCGCACGACCAGCCGGTGGAGGCGGTGCTCGACGAACTTGAGGCCGTGGAACGACTGCACCAGCGGGGCGGGCGACTCGCGCACCGCGAGCCCGGACATCCAGGAGTGCAGGTGCACCACGTCGGGCGCGTTCCTCGCCCAGTCGCGGTCGAGGAAGGTCGCGAACTCGTCGAGGTGGTGGAGCAGTTCCACCCTCGACAGCGGGACGGGCGGCCCCGCGGGCACCCGCACCAGGTCGTAGCCGCGCCGGGTGCGCTCGACGTCGGGGAGGTCGGGGGTGTGCCTTCGGACGTGGAGCGTGACCTCGTGGCCCTGCCTGCTCAGCGCCGCCGCGAGGTCCTCGACGTACGCCGCGTGCTCGGCGGGCTCGGCCTCCCACGCCGCCGCCACCATGTCGACCCGCATCCCCGCCGCCGTCACGCGTGCCGGGCTCTGCTGTTCGGGTGCCCGGTGCCGGGCGCGGGGGAGCGGTCCACGACGCGCAGCACCGACAGCGCGTCGCAGGCGGTCAGCGTGCGGAGGACGGAGCGGTGGGACACCACCACCCAGAGCGGTACGCCGCGGCGGAGCGACCGGTGGTGCGCGGCCACGAGGACGCCCACGCCCGCGGCCGAGAGGAACGTGACCCCGCTCAGGTCGACCACGACGGAGCGGGGCGGGACGACCAGCTCGTCGGCTTCGACGACGCGGTCGTCGAGCAGGCCCGCCGTGCTGAAGTCCACCTCGCCCCTCGCGACGACCGCCACGCCCCCGGTGGGGGTTGGCGCGTTCTCCACGCTCAGCAGCATCTCCATGACCGCTTCCCTGTCGTTCCGAGGTGTGTCCTTGGCGACCACGACCGATCGGGCGACGGCTGGCTGCTCGACCGCATTGTGGTTGTCGTACCACCGCCGGTAGGGGAGCTGCACTGACGTGGACAGGGATTTCACTCAGAAGAGTGACAAGGTATTTGCCGCATCAACCAGAAATGAGTGTTATGAGGACCTCGGCGGTGCCACGGGTACCGCCGGCCGGGGCACGGTCGTGCGCATCGGGTGACTCGGAAGACGGTGCGGGGAAAGGGATCGAAGCATCGGTGGCCGATGCTTCGGTGTGGGGCGGTGACGTGCGGGCGGACCTCGGAGCCGGGCCTCCTCGGCACCGTCGTGGCGCGCCGAGTCCGCCACGACGACGTGCGGGGCCCGTTGCGGAGCGGGGCTGCTCGGCGTGGCTGCCGCCGGCCACCGGGAGGGGGCGGCACCCCTTCCCGGTGGCCGACGGCTCAGCCTCGCGCGCTCACCGCTTGAGCCCGTGCGCGCGGGCGGTCAGCCGGTGCGCGAACGACCGGGGCGTGAGGCGGCGGACGGCGAAGACCAGCGGGGCGCGGCTGCCCACCGCGTACAGCGGTCGCGGCGACGCGGCCCGCACCGCGCGGACGATGGTCTCGGCGACCTTCTCCGGCGGGATGCCGGACTCCTCGTTCGCGTCCAAAGTGGACAGCATCGTGCGGTAGTCGTCCCCGTAGGGCGAGTCGTCCGCGATGTACTTCGTGCGCCTGCCGCTGATGCCCGTGTTGATCGAGCCGGGTTCCACGGTCGTGATGCCGACGCCGAACGGCGACACCTCCAGCCGCGCCGCGTCGGCGAACCCCTTGATCGCCGCCTTGGTCGCCACGTAGGAAGACCGGTAGGCGAGCGGGAAGCTCGCCAGCATGGACCCGACCATGACGATCCGGCCGCGGCGGCGGGCGCGCATCCCCGGCAGGACGAGCTGGGTCAGGCGCACCGGCGCGAGCACGTTGAGCCGGAACACCTCCTCGATCGCCGAGGTGGGCAGTTCCTCCAGCGGTCCGACCTGGCTCTCGCCCGCGTTGTTGACGAGCACGTCCACGTCGGCCAGCACCGGCGCGAACTCCTCGACGGCCCGCGCGTCCATCAGGTCGAGCGCGCGGTACTCCACGCCCTCGACCCGCTCGGCGGGCGCGATGGCGTCGGGGTTGCGGCTGGTGCCGATCACCCGGTAGCCGAGCGCGACGAGGGCGGCGGCGGTCGCGCGGCCGATGCCGGACGAGGCGCCGGTGACCAGCGCGGTACCCGTCACGACAGCGTCCTGGCGAGCGCGCGGCCCGCGGCGCGGCCGGAGAAGATGCAGCCGCCGAGGAACGTGCCCTCCAGCGCGTTGTACCCGTGCACGCCGCCGCCGCCGAACCCGGCGACCTCGCCCGCCGCGTACAGGCCGGGGAACGGCTCGCCGTCGGGCCGCACCACCTGCGAGTCGAGGTTGGTCTGGATGCCGCCGAGGGTCTTGCGGGTGAGGACGTTCAGCCGCACGGCGATCAGCGGGCCGTGCGCCGGGTCGAGGAAGCGGTGGGGCTTGACGGCGCGCGCGAGCTTGTCGCCGATGTAGCGGCGGGCGTTGCCGATCGCCATCAGCTGGAGGTCCTTGGAGTACGGGTTCGCGACCTCGCCGTCACGGGCCTCGATCTGGCGCCGCAGCTCGGCCTCGTCGACCTGCGGGCCGCGCGACAGCTTGTTCATGCCCTGCACCAGTTCCGGCAGCGTCCGCGCGACCACGAAGTCCACGCCGTGCTGCTTGAACGCGTCCACCGGGCCCGGAGCGCCCTTGCTCACCCGGTTCCCGATGGTCTTCTTGAGGTCCTTGTCGGTGAAGTCGGGGTTCTGCTCCGACCCCGACAGCATGAACTCCTTCTCCAGGATCGTCTGGGTCAGCACGAACCAGGAGTAGTCGTGGCCGGTGGCCAGGATCGCCTTCATCGTCGTGTTGGTGTCGAAGCCGGGGAAGTTCGGCGCGGGCAGCCGCTGCCCGGTCGCGTCGAACCACATCGACGACGGGCCGGGGATGATCCGGATGGCGTGGTCGGGCCAGATGGGGTCCCAGTTGTGGATCCCCTCGGTGTAGTGCCACATCCGGTCGGCGTTGACGACGTTCGCGCCCGCGCCCTGCGAGATGGCGATCATCCGGCCGTCGACGTGCGCCGGGACGCCGGAGATCATCGTCGTCGGGCACGCGCCGAGCCGCTCGGTCGGCCAGTTGCGGCGGATCAGCTCGTGGTTGTGGCCGATGCCGCCCGACGTGACCACGACGGCCTTCGCCCGCAGCTCGAACTCGCCCGCCTTCTCCCGCGAGGACGCCTTGCCGCGCTCCTCGTCGCTGGGCACGAGGACCGTGCCGCGCACGCCCACCGCCGCGCCGTCCTCCACGACCAGGTCGTCGACCTGGTGCCGGAACGCGAACCGGACGAGGCCGCGCTCCTCGCCCGCCAGCACGGGTTCGGCGAACACGCGGACGACCTCGGGCCCGGTGCCCCACGTGAGGTGGAAGCGGGGGACCGAGTTGCCGTGGCCCGACGCGCTGCCGCCGCGCTCGGCCCACCCGACCAGCGGCGTGATCCGCAGGCCGAGGTCGTGCAGGTACTTGCGCTTCTCGGTGGCCGCGAACCGCACGTAGGCCTCGGCCCACTGCCGCGCCCAGTGGTCCTCGTCGTCGCGGTCGAAGCCCGCCGACGCCGTCCAGTCCCGCATCGCCAGCTCGTAGGAGTCCTTGATCCCCAGCCTGCGCTGCTCGGGGCTGTTCACGAACATCAGCCCGCCCAGCGACCAGAACGCCTGCGCGCCCAGGTTCGCCCGGTTCTCCTGCTCGACCACCAGCACGCGGCGGCCGCTCTTGACCAGCTCGTGGGTCGCGACGAGGCCGGCCAGGCCCGCGCCGACGACGATGACGTCGGGTTCGAAAGTCATGACCGTCCCTTGGTCTCGGTGCTGTAAGCCGTGATGACGTGCGTCGCCAGATCGGCGCGGCGCTGCCGCACGGCGGGGTTGTCCGGTTCCATCAGGCACTGCACGGCAGTGCCGTCGTGCACGGCTATCAGGGCCTGGCCGAGCGCGGCCCGGTCCGGGACCTCGCGGCCGATCCGCGCGAGGAGGTCCTCCACGAACGGCGCGGCGGCCTCCACGATCGCGTCCTCGCGGGCGGTCATGACCCGGCGCAGACCGGGGTTGCGCAGGGCGTGCGCGGTGAACTCGGCGCTGACGCGGAACCAGACGTCGTCCACCGGGATCGCGGGCAGCAGGTGCTCCACGACCGACCGCACGTCGCTGACGTCCGCGCTCCCGGCGTTCTCGAACGCCGTCCGCATCGCCTCCACCAGGTCGTGCGACCGCTGCTCCCACATGGCCAGGAACAGCTCGTCCAGCGACGCGAAGTTCGAGTAGAACGCCCCGCGCGTGAACCCCGCCCTGCCGCACACCTGCTCGACCGTCGACCGGCCGAAGCCCTCCTCGGCGAACACCTCGGCGGCGGCGTCCAGCAGCCGCCTCCTGGTCTCGGTGCGCCGCCTGGACGGGCGCGAACCCGTCTCGGCAGCCGACTTCGTCACGGGCGCACCTCCGGTGTCGGGGGGAAGGTAGCAGATACACCGGCGTATCGGATGCAGAAATGTATCGAACGGGCGACACTGGTCGGATGAGAGTGGTCGTCCTGTCCGACACGCACGCGCCCCGCTACTGGAAGTCGTGCCCGCCCGCGGTCGCCGAGCACCTGCGCGGCGCCGACCTCGTGCTGCACGCGGGTGACGTCTGCGTCGCACCGGTGCTGGCGGAACTGGCGGAGTACGCCCCGGTGCGCGCGGTGCTCGGCAACAACGACGGGCCGGACGTGGCCGACTGGGGAGCGCCCGAGACGCAGGAGCTGGAGGTCGAGGGCCTGCGGGTGGCGATGGTCCACGACAGCGGCCAGGCCACCGGCAGGACCGCGCGGATGCGCCGGAGGTTCCCCGACGCGGACGTGGTCGTGTTCGGGCACTCGCACATCCCGATGGACGTGACCGGTGACGGCGTGCGGATCTTCAACCCCGGCTCGCCGACCGACCGGCGGCGGCAGCCGCACGGCACCGTCGGCCTCTGGCGGGTCGAGGACGGCGAACTGGTGGAGGCCCGGATCGTGCCCGTCACGTGACCCGGCGGAGGACGTCGCCGACCGGCCGGTGGTCGGTCTCGGTCGCGGCGTGTCGGTGAGGACGCGGTACGGCTCGTCCCACGGGTCCTCGGGCCCGAAGCCCCGCCGCGGGTCCTCCACGCGGCCGAGCCGGTGCCACCACGGCCCCACGACTGGCTCCCCGACCCTCGTCGCGTGGCCGCGCTCGCGTTCGGCCTGGTCACGGGCCCGGTGCGGGCCGGGTACCAGCCCGTTGGCGGTCCACCGCCGCCGCGACCCGCCGTGGCACGGGCGCGGTCGCCGCGCGGGTGGACGGCGAGGTCCGCCCCGACGTGGCCGCGAACACCGCGCTGGACCTCGTCTTCGCGCCCCCGCGCCACCGGCTGCCCGTGCCGCGGGCACCGGTCGACGCCCGGTGCGTCGACGCGGCCGTCGACCTCCGCCTGGCGGGACCGGTTCCGCGACCGCCGGACGCGTCACCCCGTCGGTGACGCCCCCAGCGCGATGGTCAGCTCCAGCACGGTCGTCGGGTCCTCCAGCCGGTCGCCGTACAGCTCGCGCAGCTGGCTCATGCGGTAGCGCACGGTCTGCGGGTGCACGAACAGGTCGGCCGCGATCTCGTCGCGCCGCCCGTGGTGCAGCAGCCACGACCGCAGCGTCTCGACGAGCTTGGCCCTCGGTCCGGGGCGCAGTCCGCCGAGCGGGGCGAGGACCTGGGCGCGCAGGTCCTCAAGCGCCTCGACGTCGGAGCGCAGCACGAGGTCGGCCAGCCGCTGCTCGGTGTCCAGCGGCGCGTCGTCCGGCGTCGTCAGTCCCAGCCGCACGGCCCGCCGGGCGCGCAGGTAGGACGACCTGACCAGCGTCCACGGCCGCGCCGGGCCGACCACGGCGTCCACACCCCGCAGGGCGCCGGTGAGCGACGGGCGGGAGCGGCCCTCGGCGTCGGGGACGAGGAGCACGGTCATCCGCCCCTCCGGCTCGTCCTCGACCGCCTCCAATGTGCGCGGGTGGAGCCGCACGAGCGCGCCGCGGGCCCTCGCCTCCGGGACGACCACGGCGGTCAGCGAGCGCGGCGGTTCCCACGTCGCGCGCTCCGCCGCCGCCACGAGGTCGTCCGGCTTCCCGCCGGTCAGCAGGCCCTGCGCCAGCCGTTCCAGGTAGTGCTGCCGGACCCGGCCCGTCGTGGCCAGCTCGTCGGCGTGCCCGGCCACGCTGAGCGCGGACAGCTGGTCGATGTAGGCGAACAGCAGCTCGGCGAACCGGGCCATCTCACCCGCCGACAGGTCGCCGGGCGCGGCGATGGCGCTCAGCTCTCGCCACGCGATCCGCGCGCCCACCCGGTACGCGGCCAGCAGCGCGTCCATCGACCGCCCGCTGCGGGCCTCACCCCGACCGAGCGCGTAGGCGCCGTCGAGCGCCGGGCCCAGGGGGGTGCCCGCGTCCGTGCCGCCGGTGCCCGCCGTCAGCTCCAGGAAACCCGCCAGCGCCAGCTCCACGGCCCGCTCGATCGTCCTGCCCGTCCCGCCGGTGAACACCTCGGCGTAGGCGGGCACCTCCTGGACGACGGCGGCCACCGTGTGCTCGGCGACCGACGCCAGACCCGCCCGCATCGCCGCCGCCACCGACTTGGGCAGGCGAAACTCACCCAAGTTCGACGAATTGTTCGCGGAAGACAAAGAAGTGGTCTCGATTCACGTCAGGGGCACAGGAATTTACCTCCTGATGTTGACACGCTGGAGGCATGGCGACAACACGGACACCGGCTCGGAGCTCGTTGCGCTCCCGCGCGCGCCGGTTCGTCGAGCTGGCCACCACGCCGCTGGTGCCCAGCGACTTCTGGGAGGTCCTCGACCCGCTCCGGGGCGGGGCGAACCCGCGCGGGCGGATCGTGGCCGTGCGGCCCGAGACGCGGGACGCCGCCACCCTGGTCATCCGGCCGGGACGCGGCTGGGCCGGTCACACCGCGGGCCAGTACGTGCGGCTCGGCGTCGACGTGGACGGCGTCCGGCAGTGGCGCTCGTACTCGCTGACCTCGCCGCCGCGCCCCGACGGCACCATCACCGTCACGGTGAAGGCCGTGCCGGACGGCGTCGTGTCGAGCTTCCTGGTCCGCCGGGCCGCGGTCGGCACCCTCGTGCACCTCGACCAGGCGCAGGGCGACTTCACCCTGCCGCTGGTCCGGCCCGCGAAGGCGCTGTTCGTCACCGCGGGCAGCGGGATCACCCCGGTGGTGGGGATGCTCCGCGACGGCGCGGGCGGGCTCGACGACGTCGTGCTGGTCCACTCCGCGCCCCGCCGGGAGGACGTCATCTTCGGCGCCGAGCTGCGCGGCCTCGCCGAGCGCGGCGGCCTGCGCCTGGTCGAGCGCCACACCGCCACCGAGGGGCGGATCACCCCCGAGCAGCTCGCCGAGCTGGTGCCGGACATGACGTCGAGGCAGACGTGGGCGTGCGGCCCGAACGACCTGCTCGACGCCCTGCGGGAGACCTACGACGCCGCCGGGCGCGGCGACCGGCTGCGCACCGAGCGGTTCCGCCCCGCCGTGGTCGCCGTGGGCGAGGGCGGCACGGTCACGTTCGCCGACTCCGCGGTGACCGCCGACGCCGACGGCGCCACCTCGCTGCTCGACACCGGCGAGGCCAACGGCGTGCTCATGCCGTCCGGCTGCCGCATGGGCATCTGCTTCGGCTGCGTCATCCCGCTGCGCGAGGGCTCCGTGCGGGACCTGCGCAACGGCGCGGTGACCACCGCCGTCGCGGGCGACGACATCCCGGTGCAGACGTGCGTCTCCGCCGCCGCGGGTCCCTGCCGACTCGGCATCTGACCCCACCCGACTTCTTCGAGGACACCATGACGACGATCCAGAAGCAGGACCACAACCCGATCGCGCACCTGACGGCCGAGGACATCGCGAACCTCGGTCGCGAGCTGGACGCGTTGCGGGAGAAGGTGATCGCGAGCCGCGGCGCGAGCGACGCCGCCTACATCCGCAGGGTCATCAAGACGCAGCGGGTGCTGGAGATGGGCGGCAGGGCCGTGCTGCTCGCCTCCCGCTACAAGCCGGCGTGGTTCGTCGGCACCGCCGCGCTGTCGGTCGCCAAGATCCTGGAGAACATGGAGATCGGCCACAACGTCATGCACGGCCAGTGGGACTGGATGCGCGACCCGAAGATCCACTCCACGACCTGGGAGTGGGACCACGCCTCGCCCGCCGAGCAGTGGAAGCACTCGCACAACGAGCTGCACCACACCTACACCAACGTCCTGGGCAAGGACAACGACCTCGGCTACGGCATCATGCGCGTCGACGAGGGCCAGCGCTGGCACCCCGCGCACCTCGGCCAGCCGCTGTGGAACCTGATCAACGCCATCTTCTTCCAGTACGGCATCGCCGCCTACGACCTGGAACTGGGCAAGAACCTCGCCACCAGGAAGCGCCGCCAGAACCCCGCGTTCAAGGCGCGCCTGTCCGCGACGCTGCGCAAGGTCCGCCGCCAGGCCACGAAGGACTACGTGGTCCACCCGCTGCTGTCCGGCCCGTCGGCACCCACGACGCTGGCCGCGAACCTGACCGCGAACCTCATCCGCAACCTGTGGACGCACTCGGTGATCATGTGCGGCCACTTCCCCGAGGGCGTCGAGACCTTCGAGCGCACGTCCATCGAGGGCGAGACGCGCGGCGAGTGGTACCTGAGGCAGATGCTGGGGTCGGCCAACATCAGCGGCGGTCCGCTGATGCACCTCATGACCGGGAACCTGTCGTTCCAGGTGGAGCACCACCTGTTCCCCGACCTGCCCAGCAACCGGTACCAGGAGATCGCGCCGCACGTGCGGGACCTGTTCGAGCGGTACGGGCTGACCTACACGACCGGGTCGCTGCCCAAGCAGGTGGTGTCGGCGTGGCGGAAGGTGATCCGGTTGGCGTTGCCGAACGACTTCCTGGCCAAGGCGCCCGCGTCGGCGCCGCCCGCGCGCCCGGCCGCCCGTCGTGAGGTGGCCGAGCCCGCGCGGGTGGCGGTCGCCGGGTCCTGACCGGGGGTCTCCGCGGTCAGCTCCCCGTGCAGGTCGGTGTCGGGGTGGCGGGTGTGCCCGCGGTCGACCCGAGGAACCCGAACGTGGTGGCGGCGCCCGCCGCGACCGACCCGTTGTGGGCGGCGTTGCGGGCGGTGGCCGTCGTGCCCTGGGTCGTGACGGTCGCGTTCCAGGACTGGGTGATGGCCTCGCCGCTCGCGAGCGGCCAGGACACGGACCAGGAGCCGATGGCCGACGAGCCCGCCGTGACCTTGACCTCGCCCTGGAAACCGCCCTGCCACCTGCTGGTCACCGTGTAGGTCGCGGTGCACCGCGACCCGCTCGGCGGCGGGGTGGTGGTGGTCGTGGTCGGGGGAGTGGTCGTCCCGCCGCCCCAGCCGGAGGTCGAGTCCAGCCACGCCGTGCGCCGCGTCATCCAGTCCTTCAGGTACTGGACCTGGCCCTGCCAGGTGGACGCGGTCGGCGTGATGAACGGGCCGATGTACTGCGTCGAGAGGTTCGGCCAGCGCTGGAAGTTGCGCTGCGCGGCGTTGGTCAGCGGCCGGGCCAGCGCGTCGGCCCTGCCCAGCAGGGCGGAGTCGGCGAGCAGGCCGCGGCGCAGCGTCTGCCAGCGGGTCTTGAGCTGGTTGACGAACGCGGGGTCGCGCAGGAGCTGGGCGTACCAGTCGTTGGCCGTCGGCTGGCGGGTCTGCTGGTGCTGCCAGCCCGACGTCTGCTCGTTCTGGAAGTACCCGCCCACGCCGAACGTGAGGTCGAAGTCCCACAGCGGACCGGCGAAGATCTTCGAGTCCCGGTCCTTGTAGAAGTGGGCGCTGCGCACGTAGGCGTCCATCCCGCGCCCCAGCTCGTTGATGATCATGTGGTCCACGAACGACCCGACGTCGATGTACTTCTGGTAGCCCGTCACGGGATCGGCGTGGTTCGGGGCGCGCAGGACGTCGTGGAACTCCTGGACGTGTCCGCGCAACCAGTCCCGCTGCGCGGAGTTCAGCGGTGACGGGTCGGCCACCTCCAGGTAGTTCCAGCAGGTGTTCGACGGGCCGGTGCACGGCAGGGTGGGCTCCTCCGCCGCCATCCACTCGAACTTCCAGATGTACCCGCCGCTGATCTTCGGCAGGGTGGTGTCGGCCTCGTCCAGCTTCTTCAGGTCGAGGCGGTTCTCGGTGTTCTTGATCGTCTCGACGATCATGTAGACGCCCATGTAGTCGCTCGCCGCCACCGGGCTCGCGTCGGTGTTGAGGTAGAACTCGGCGAACGAGTACCGCGGCGCCTGGAGTCCCATCTCGCGGCCGAGGTCGTAGAGCAGCGCCTCCCGGATCAGCGCCTTGTCGGTGAACGGTCCGCGCAGCACCCAGTCGGAGTCGGCGGGCATCCCCAGCACCGGGTGGTCGGCGTCGTCGTCGGTGTTGTCGCGGAACTCCAGCCGGTACGGCGTCTTCTCGAACGTGGCCGACGACTGGCCCCGCAGCTTGAACCCGGCCCGGGTCGCCACCGCGGGCGTCGCGGCGAGCGACGTCGTCCCCCCGGCGGGTGGCTGGAAGATCATGGTGGTGGCGTCGACGTACTCCCGGCCCGGTTTGCCCGCGCCGTAGGAGTCGATCAGGACCACCGGCAGGTCGTGGGCGGTGGAGGTGGCGCGGGCGGTGTACATCGCCGTCCCCGGCGCGCCGGACGCGGTCTGGTCGACGAACGCCTGCGCCCGAAGCTGCGTCGTGCGGGTGAACTGGAGCGGCGCGTCCTGGTAGAGCGGGGACGACGCGGTGGGTGGCGTCCCGTCGGTGGTGTAGCGGATCCGGGCCCCGGCGACCGCGGTGCTCAGCGACACCGACACCTGGCCCTGGAACGTGCCGCTGGGCACGGAGAAGACGATGTCGCCCACCAGGTCGGCCGCGGAGGCCGCCGCGGTGGCGGCGTCGGCCGCCGTGGTGCCGGCGGGCGCGGCGTGGGACACCGGCGCGGTGCCCGCGACCAGCGTGAGCGGGACGAGGAGTCCGGCGAGGAGCACGGCGACCACCGCGACCCCGGTGGTGCGGCGGGTCGACGCGGCGCCGTCGCCGCGAGAGGTCAGACGCACGATGGCTCCTGTTCGGGTCGGTGGGAGGCGGCCGCCGTGGCCGCCCGTGCGACGGTGTCGCGGAAGTGGCGGCGCAGCGTCCGCCGCCACGGCACGTCCGGCAGGGTCAGGCGCAGGGCCGCCAGACCGGTGGCGTACTTGGAGATGCGCGTCGGCCGCACGCCCGCCTGCCACAGCATCCGGTCGACCGGTGTGGCCGCCGAGGTGCTCTTGGTCTCGACCACGGCCAGACCGGGCAGGCGCAGCACGGAGTCCGCGTCCCGCCAGGTGAGCCCGGTGTCGACGGTGACCCGGCTCGCGGTGTCCGGCAGCAGCAGGGTGGTGCGGTCGTACGCGGTGACCAGGACCTCGTCGAAGCGCTCGCCCGCGGTGCCGAACGACTCGCGGGCGAGCGCCTCGTCGACGAAGTCGCGGCCGGGGCGCACGGTGCGGCGGTCGCTCGGGTGGTGGGGCAGGCGGTGCTTGGTGACGCTGTCGCGCGCACCGCTGATCTTGACCTCCAGCCAGCACTGGTCGGAGTCGAGGTAGGTGCGGGTGCGCACCTTGAACCGCCTGCGCCTGCGGTGCGCCGCGCCGTGGTAGCTGGCGAGCCCCGGCGTGTCGAAGTACACCGACTCGTAGCGGAAGGTCCGCACACCGCCGATGTCCAGCACGCGGGCGCACGGCACGAGCTGGTCCAGCAGGCGCGGCAGCGCGGAGGTCGGGACGAGGTACTTGCGGTCGACCCTCGTCTGGAGGGCCGCGCGCTCGACCAGTTCGGCCAGGCCGACGGGGGCCAGGCGCGACACCGGGTCCGCGCTCATCGACGGGCTCCGGCGTGCGCGGGCGTGCCGGGTTCGACGGCCGCGCGGCGGTCGGTCAGCGCGTACCGGACGTCGACCACGGTCGTCTCGTTGGCCAGGTCGATCCGCTGGACGGTCACCACGTGCACCCTGGCGTCGAGCAGCCGTTCCAGGTGCGCGAGGAGCGCGGTGTGGTCCGTGACGGCCGAGTCGAGCACCAGCACCTGGTGCCGGTACTGCCGGAACAGCCGCCGGTGGTCGCCGAGGTACATCACGGTGATGATGAGCGCCATCAGCCCGCCGCTGAGCCACACCGAGGTGGTGCTCAGCGCGCCGAGGATCCCGAGCGCCAGCGCGGAGAAGTAGTACGCGACCTCGTGCTGGTCGAGTTCCGTCGAGCGCAGGCGGATGATCGACAGCACGCCGAACAGCGCGAGTCCCAACCCGAGTCCGGCGCCGACGTTGCTGGAGCTGAGCGCGCTCGCCACCGCGAGGACGCCGACGTTGACCCCCAGGTAGGCGACGACCAGGTCGCGCCGCCGGTGCCGGGGGAAGTAGAGCCCGAAGACGAGCAGCACCACCGCGCAGATGTCGATGGCGAACAGGATGATCCGTTGCATTCGTGCGTTCCTCCTGAGCCGCTACAGGGTCGGCCGAGCGCCGTCACTCCCCGGCAGGAGGTCCGAAATGCGGTTCCCGAAACTTTCGGCATATCAGGTAAACTTTCGGGAACCCAGGGAAAACAATAGGGGCTGTCGCGGTGTCGCGTCAATGAATTCCACGGCGTGGTCGCGTATCACTTGGCGGGGAGTTTCCTGCCTGGAGGCGAATTCCTGTGGCCTTCGTCGTGGAGAGGGGGCGGAGGCGTGGGATGGTCTTTTCCAGGACAAATTATCGAAACTTTCGGCCAGTCGGCGATCAGTGGCCTGACGCTGGGTCACGACTCGTCCTGCGGAACCCGGTTCAGGTGCTCCCGGGACGCCCGCCAGGTCACCGGCCCCTCCCCGCCGGGCTTCACCGCGCCTCCGGCACGGCGGGCCGCGCCGTCGGCCCGGTCGCCCGTGCCGGATCCCCGAAGGGCTGCTTCTCCGTGGTCGCCGTGCCGGGGGCGCTACGACCCGACGTGGCGCCAGGAGCTCGCGGACACCGTGCCTCAGCGCGGGTCCCGGCCGCCCAGCGACTGCTCCAGGAGGGGGAGCAGTCGGTCCCAGTGGCGGCGCAGCGCGGCGGCGTCGAACGCGTCGGTGTCGGACATCGTGAAGCCGTGGACCGCGTCGGGGTAGACCTCGCACGCGTGCTGGACCCCCGCGGCGTCCAGGGCCCTCTCCAGCACGCCGAGCGCCTCGGGCGACAGGTCGTTCTCGGCCAGGCCGAGGTGGACGCGGGCGGTGAGGTCGCCGACGCGCAGGTGCGGGCTGTCCGGCTCGTCGGTCACCAGCGCGCCGGGGTGGAACCCGGCCAGGGCGGCCACCCGGTCCGGGTGGGCCGTCGCGGTGCGCATCGCGAGGACGGCCCCCATGCAGTAGCCGACCGCGGCGACCGGTCCGGCGGCGACCTCGGGCCTGCTGGAGAGGAAGGACAGGTAGGCGTCGGCGTCGCGCAGGGCGTGCTCGGTGGTGTGCGCCCGCATCAGCGGCACCAGCCGGGCGAACAGCTCGGGCCTGACCTCGGCGGTGATGTGCTCGGGGAGGTCCACCACGGGCGTCGGGCCGTGCCGGTAGTACACGTTCGGGACGAGCACGTAGTACCCGTGCCCGGCCAGTTCGCGGGCCAGGTCCAGCAGCACGGGCCGCACGCCGAACGCGTCCATGTGCAGCAGCACCCCCGGGTGCCGCTCGCCGTCGTCGGGGAACGCGGCGAACGCGTCGGCCCGGCCGTCCTCGGTGGGGATCAGCAGCGTCGTCTCGGTGGGCATGGCAGGTCCTCCCTGGCGTTCCCCCGCACCCGCGCACGACCTCCACCGGGTCGGGTCCGCCGAGGACGGGGGCTGGAGCCACCAGCGTATTCGATCTTCCGCGGCACCACCGGGCGCCGGGTCACGAGAAGTACCGCAGCCAGACGTACACCCACGCCATCGCCGTGCTCAGCGCCGTGACGACGATGCCGTACCTGGTGAACTGCCAGAAGCTGATCGGGTGACCGGTGCGGGCGGCGATGCCCACCGCCACGACGTTCGCGCTCGCCGCCACGGCCGTGCCGTTCCCGCCGAAGTCGGCCCCCAGCGCGAAGGACCACCACAGCGCCTCGCCCGTGGCCGCGTCCGGGACGCCCGCGACCATCCCCTCGACCACGGGTGCCATCGTCGCCACGTAGGGGATGTTGTCGAAGAACGCGCCGAGGACGCTCGACCCGAACAGCAGGGCCGTGGCGGCGAGGAAGTGGTCGTCGCCGAAGGCCCCGGCGGTCCAGCCGCCGATGGTGCCGATGACGCCGGTGTGCACGAGCCCGGCCACCATCACGAACAGACCCATGAAGAAGACGAGCGTCGGCCACTCGACCTCGGCCAGCACGTCCGCCACGTCCACGCGGGTGACGAGCAGCATGACGCCCGCGCCGACGAGGGCGACGACCGCGGGGTCGACGTGGACCACGGCGTGCAGGCCGAAACCGAGTACGACGCCCGCGAACACCACCAGGCAGCGGCGCAGCATGACCGGGTCGGTGATGGCGCGCCGCTCCTGCAACGCCATCACCGAGGCCACGTGCTCCTCGTTGTGCTGGAAGGACTTCCGGAACAGGAACTTGGTCAGCAGCACGAACGCCACGAAGACGACCACGACCACCGGTGTCATGTGGACGAGGAAGTCGACGAAGGTCAACCCGGCCCGGCTGCCGATGATGATGTTCGGGGGATCGCCGATCAGCGTGGCCGCGCCGCCGATGTTGGACGCCAGCACCTCGGCGATCAGGTACGGCTGGGCGGGGATGCGCAGCCGGTCGCACACCACGACCGTCACCGGGGCCACCAGCATGATCGTGGTGACGTTGTCCAGGAACGGCGACGCGACGGCGGTGATGCCCATCAGCATCACCATGAGCCGGTACGGCCGCCCCCTGGCCCTCTTGGCCGCCCAGATGGCGAGGAAGTCGAACACGCCGGTCTGCTTGACGATCCCGACGATCACCATCATCCCGAACAGCAGGAAGATGACGTTCCAGTCGATCCCCTCGTGCTCGGAGAAGAACACCTCGGAGCCGGGGACGAGGCCGAGCACGGCCATCAGCCCCGCGGCGACGAGGACGACCTTGACCTTGTCCGCCTTCTCGGTGGCGATGAAGAAGAACGCGACCAGGAAGATCGCGAGCGCGAGCAGGGCGGTCACGGCGGGCCGGGGGTGGCGGCGGAGCGCACGGGCGGGACCTCCGAACGAGGGGTGTCACCGCCCGCGGCACGGCAGCGGGCGGCGACGTCGACAGGTGGTCGGGAGGGTCAGTCGTCGGAGTTGAACACCGCGAGGCTGGTGATCAGCCGGTCGAGGGTGATGGCGCCGACGAGCACGCCGGAGTCGTCGACGACGGCGACGAGCGGGCTGTGCTGGCGGGCCATGAGCGCGGCGACCTCCAGCAGCGTGGCGTCGGCGCGGACGGTGACCGGTTTGGTCAGCCTCCGGGACGCGCAGTCGCCGACGGTGCGGTCGGCCAGCTCCTGCCAGAACACGTCGGCGTGGTCCTCGTCGACCGTCCTCACGAGAGCCGGGTCCTCCTGGTAGGCGCCGGGCACGGCCAGGCGCAGCACCTGCGTGCCCGGCAGCACGGCCCACGGCCGGGACAGCTCGTCCACGACGACCAGGCCGGGGAGCCTGCTCACGGCCATCACGCGCACGGCCTTCGCCACCGGGTCGTCGACCGTGACGGTCGGGACGTTCACGGCGATGTCGCGTGCCTGCATCTCATCAGCCCGTTCGGTGCGCCTGGCCAGTCGTCCCGGTGAGGTCATGGTGTCGGGTCCTCCGTTCCGAGCCGGCGTTGCGTGGTCACCACGAGCCTCGCCCGTCGGGGGCCGTCCGGACCATCGGTGGCGACACCAAGGAGGGGTGGGAGCACCATGCAGTCAGCGGCTGCCGCCGAGGCCGGTGGAACCCGCCAGGATCAGGCCTGCGGCGATGAGCAGCGCGTGCGGGACGACGACGCCCGCGATCAGCAGCGCCACCGCGACCGCGACGAGGGTCCACGTCGTCCTGGGCTTGCGTCGGATCGGCTGCGGGTGATCGTGTCGGACCACGTGGCTCCTCCTGGTCTCGGGGGTGTGGTTCCACGATGTCCCTCGGGAGGGGGTCCGGACCATCGGGCGGCACGCCCATTCCCGGCGGGTGCCGCCGTCCACCCGCCGCGTGGCGGGAGGGGCGGATCGCGACGAACATGGGTGTTGCCACGGATGGACACGGCGCGGATTTCGGGCGACCCTCGCAGGCGTGGCGGGAAGTGATCACCAGGAGGCAATGCGCGTGTCCTTGTTCGGCAGGATCTTCCTGCTCAACGCCGTGGCGCTGGTCGCCGCCGCCGCGCTGCTGGTCCTGGGCCCGCTCACGGTGTCCACGCCCGCCCTGTTCACCGAGATCCTGATCCTCACCGCCGGGCTGGCGGTCCTGCTGGTGGCGAACGCCGCCCTGATCAGGCTCGGGCTGGCACCGCTGGAGCGGCTGACGAGGGCGATGACGACGATCGACCTCCTCAAGCCCGGCCCGCGGCTCAACGCGACCGGCCACGGCGAGATCGCCGACCTGATCACGACCTTCAACGGGATGCTCGACCGGCTGGAGACCGAGCGCGGGTTCAGCTCGGCCCGCGCGCTGTCCGCGCAGGAGGCCGAGCGGCGTCGCGTCGCCCAGGAGCTGCACGACGAGGTGGGCCAGTCGCTGACGGCCGTGCTCCTGGAGCTGAAGCGGGTCGCCGACCACGCGCCCGCCCCGGTGCGCGACGAGCTGCCGCAGGTGCAGGAGACGGTGCGCAGCACGCTGGACGAGGTGCGGCGGATCGCGCGCCGCCTGCGACCCGGCGTCCTGGAGGAGTTGGGCCTGGTCAGCGCGTTGAAGGCGCTCGTGTCGGAGATCTCCGAGCACGCCGACGTCGTGGTGCGGCGCACCTTCGACCGGCACCTCCCGGACCTGGACAAGGAGACCGAGCTGGTCGTGTACCGCGTCGCGCAGGAGGGGCTGACCAACACCGTGCGGCACTCCGGCGCCCACCAGGTCGAGCTGCTGCTGCGGTCGACGTCGGCCGGGGTCGAGCTGTGCGTCCGCGACGACGGGCGGGGGATGGGCGACTCGGCGGAGGGCTCGGGGATCCGGGGGATGCGCGAACGGGCGCTCCTGGTCGGAGCCGATCTGACCGTCGGGCCCGCGCCGCGGCGGGGCACCGAGGTCAGGCTCGTCGTGCGGCCCGCGGGGGAGAGCCGGTGACACCCGTGCGCATCCTGCTCGCGGACGACCACGCGCTGGTCCGGCGCGGGGTCCGGCTGATCCTCGACAACGAGCCGGACCTGACCGTGGTCGCCGAGGCGGGCGACGGCGCCGAGGCGATCTCGATGGCCCGCGCCGAGCGGCCCGACCTGGCCATCCTCGACATCGCCATGCCCCGCCTGACCGGCCTGCAAGCCGCGCGCGAGCTGTCGCGCCTGCAACCGGACCTGCGCATCCTCATCCTCACGATGTACGACAACGAGCAGTACTTCTTCGAGGCGCTCAAGGCGGGCGCCTCCGGGTACGTGCTCAAGTCGGTCGCCGACCGCGACCTGGTGGAGGCCTGCCGCGCCGCGATCCGGGGCGAGCCGTTCCTGTACCCCGGCGCGGTGGCCTCGCTGATCCGCAACTACCTGGACCGCGTGCGCGACGGCGAGAGCATCCCCGCCAAGGCGATCACCGACCGCGAGGAGGAGATCCTCAAGCTCGTGGCCGAGGGCAACTCCTCGAAGGAGATCGCCGACCTGCTGTTCATCAGCGTGAAGACGGTCGAGCGGCACCGCGCCAACCTGTTGCAGAAGCTCGGGCTGAAGGACCGGCTCGAACTCACCCGGTACGCCATCCGCGCCGGACTCATCGAACCGTAGACCCCGCGTGCAAGTCCCTGTGCGAAAAGAGGAACGACCAACCGTGAACGTCGAAGTGACGCCGCTGCCCGGCATCGGGGTCCGTGAGGACTTCGTCATCCGCGCGGGCCGCCGCGTCGGAGTGATCTCCTACCGGGACGGCAAGTTCGAGCTGATGGTGTCCAAACAGGACGACCCGGACGCGGCGGGCGTGTCCATACCGCTCACCCCGGAGGAGGCGGGCACCCTCGCCGGTCTGCTCGGCTCCCCGCAGCTGGTCGCCCGGCTGAGCGAGCAGCACCGCGACATCAGCGGGATCAGCACCCGCCAGCTGCCGGTCACCGCGTTCGCGCACCGCACGCTGGGCGACACGGCCCTGCGCACCCGCACGAGCGCGTCGGTCGTCGCCGTGATCCGCGTGGGTGTCGCGCACCCGTCGCCGGGGCCGGAGTTCCTGTTCGAGAACGGCGACCTCGCCGTCGTGGTCGGCACGGTGGAGGGCCTCGACGCCGCCGCCGACATCCTGACAGGCGGCTGAGCGCGTGCCGGAGACCACAATCGCGCTGATCCAACTGGGTGCGGTCTTCTTCGGGCTCGGCCTGCTCGGCAGGGTCGCCTGGAAGTTCGGGATCTCGCCCATCCCGCTCTACCTCGTCGGGGGCCTCGCCTTCGGCTCCGGCGGGCTGGTCCCGCTGCACGGCATCGAGGAGTTCGCGCACCTCGCCAGCGAGATCGGCGTGGTGCTG
The DNA here is from genome assembly GCF_057122925.1 of Umezawaea sp. Classification (NCBI taxonomy): domain Bacteria; kingdom Bacillati; phylum Actinomycetota; class Actinomycetes; order Pseudonocardiales; family Pseudonocardiaceae; genus Umezawaea; species Umezawaea sp. The sequence goes on from NZ_DBNGPQ010000096.1 coordinate 52,881, forward strand.
CTGCTGTTGCTGCTCGGGCTGGAGTACTCGGCGTCCGAGCTCACGACCGGCCTGCGCAAGTCGTGGATGGCGGGCGTGCTGGACATCGTCCTCAACGCCGCGCCGGGCGCCGTCGCGGCGCTCCTGCTCGGCTGGGGGCCGGTCGGCGCCCTGGCGATGGCGGGCGTCACCTACATCTCGTCCTCGGGCATCATCGCCAAGGTCCTGGGGGACCTCGGCCGCCTCGGCAACCGGGAGACACCGGTCATCCTCTCGGTGCTCGTGTTCGAGGACCTCGCGATGGCGGTGTACCTGCCGGTGCTGACGGCGGTGCTCGCGGGCGCGAGCTTCCTCGGCGGCCTGACGTCGGTGGGCATCTCGCTGCTCGCGGTCACCATCGTGCTGGTGGTGGCCCTGCGGTACGGCCGGTTCATCTCGGCCATCGTGGACAGTCCCGACCACGAGGTGTTCCTGCTCAAGCTGCTCGGCTCGGCGCTGCTGGTCGCGGGCATCGCCTCGCAGCTCCAGGTGTCCGCGGCCGTCGGGGCGTTCCTGCTGGGCATCGCGATCTCCGGTTCGACGGCGGAGAACGCGACCCGGATGCTGGAGCCGCTGCGCGACCTGTTCGCCGCGATGTTCTTCGTCGTGTTCGGCCTGAACACCGACCCGAAGACCATCCCGCCCGTGCTGGGCGTCGCCGCCGCGCTCGCGGTCGTCACCACGGTCACGAAGATCGCGACCGGCTGGTGGGCGGCGAAGCGCCAGGGCATCGCCGCGATGGGCCGCGCCCGGACCGGTGCCGCGCTGGTCGCGCGCGGCGAGTTCTCCATCGTGATCGCCGGGCTCGCCGTCGCGTCCGGGCACGTGAGCGGTGAACTCGCGGCGCTGGCCACCGCGTACGTGCTGCTGATGGCGATCATCGGTCCGATCGTCGCGAAGTACGTGGAGCCGCTCAGCGAGTTCCTGCTGCGGAAGCGGACGGCGACCGCCACGCCGTGACGGTCGGCCCGCGCCGCCGCCGCAGCGGGGCCCGGACCCCCCTGGGCACCCCCCCGGACACCGGCACCGGGGGGTGCCCAGGGGGGTCACCCCGGGGCGAACCGCCCTGCTCCGGTCGCATGCTGTGGTCACCGGGAACCGAACGGGACCCGGTGGGCGGAGGAGCTGATGATGGTGGACTACAAGGTCGAGATCGTTGTCCTGCCGGTGTCGGACGTGGACAGGTCGAAGGAGTTCTACAGCAGGCTCGGCTTCCGCGAGGACGTCGACCTCACCGGTGCCGACGGCCTCCGGGTCGTGCACTTCACCCCGCCCGGCTCGTCGGCGTCGATCATCGTCGGCGACGGCGTCACCGACGCGGCGCCCGGCTCGGTGCGCGGTGTGCACCTGGTCGTGGACGACATCGTCGCGGCGCGGGCCGACCTCGCCGCCAAGGGCGTGAAGACCAGCGAGGTCTTCCACGACCGCGGCGGCGTGTTCCACCACGCGGGTGAGCTGGCCCGCGTCGAGGGGCCGCACCCGACGCGGCAGTCCTACGGCTCGTTCCTGTCCTTCGAGGACCCGGACGGCAACGAGTTCGTGCTCCAGGAGGTCACCGAGAGGCGGCCCGGCCGGATCAGCCACGTCGTCCACGGCTCGGTGGCCGAGCTGGAGCAGGCCCTGCGCGACGCCGCGGCGGCGCACGGCGAGCACGAGGCGGAGCTCGGGCACGAGGACGAGGACTGGCCCGCGTGGTACGCCGCGCACATGGCCGAGGCGGCCGGGCTCCTGCCCTGAGGCGGCGGTTCTCCCGCCCGGCGGAGATCCAGCTCCGGTGTAGCCTCCGCTGGGAGGAAAAGGTGCGGAGCGACAGCGGGAACCCGGTGCTGCGCGGCAGGCGGCGCGAGCGCGAGGCGCTCGACGGCCTGCTGCGCGACGTCCGGTCCGGCCGGAGCCGGGTGCTGGTGCTGCGCGGCGAGGCCGGCGCGGGCAAGACCGCGCTGCTGGACCACCTGGCCGAGCACGTGCGGACCGGGCGGGTGGTCAGGGCGGCTGGCGTCGAGCCGGAGACCGAGATCGCCTACTCCGCGCTCCAGCAGCTGTGCGCACCGCTGCTGGGGCACCTGGACCGGCTGCCCGAACCGCAGCGGGCCGCGCTCTCCACCGGGTTCGGCCTGAGCCCCGGCAACCCGCCGGAGGCCCTCCTCGTCGGCCTCGCGGTGCTGGGCCTGCTCGCCGAGGCCGCATCGGAGCAGCCCCTGGTCTGCGTCGTGGACGACGTGCAGTGGCTGGACCGGATGTCCGAGGTGATCCTCACCTTCGTCGCCCGCAGGCTGGACGCCGAGTCGGTCGCGCTGGTCTGCGCCGCCCGCAGCCCCGGTGACGAGGCGATCCTCGCCGGGCTTCCGGAACTGCGCGTCGACGGGCTGCCCGCGGCGGACGCGCGGGTGCTGCTCGACTCGGTGCTGCCCGGACCGGTCGACGACCGCGTGCGCGACCGCATCGTCGCCGAGACGCGGGGCAACCCGCTCGCCCTGCTCGAACTGCCGCACGGCCTCACGGCCGCGGAGCTGGCGTTCGGGTTCGGCTCGCCCGGCGCGACGCCCGTGGTCGGTCGGGTGGAGCAGGAGTTCGGGCGGCGCGTCACCGCCCTGCCCGAGGACACCCGCCTGCTGCTGCTCACCGCCGCCGTCGAGCCGACCGGCGACGTGACGCTGCTGTGGCGCGCGCTCGACCGGCTGGGTGTCGGACCGGAGGCGGCCGAGGCCGCGGAGACCGCCGGACTGGTCGAGTTCGGCGCCGCGGTCCGCTTCCGCCACCCGCTCGCGCGCTCGGCGAGCCGCCGCGCGGCCGGGCCCGCGGACCTGCGCCGCGCGCACCGCGCGCTGGCTGACGTGACCGACCCCGACCAGGACCCCGACCGCCGCGCCTGGCACCGGGCGCACGCCGCGCTCGGCCCGGACGAGGAGGTCGCCGCCGAACTGGAGTCGTCGGCCGACCGGGCGTTCGCCCGCGGTGGCCGCGCCGCGGCGGCGTCGTTCCTGGAGCGCGCGGCCGAACTCACGCTCGACCCGAAGACCCGCGCCGCGCGTGCGCTGGCCGCCGCGCGGGCCCGGTTCGACACCGGAGCCCTCGACCAGGCGACCGGCCTGCTCGCCGCCGCCGAACTCGGTCCGCTCGACCCGCTGGGGCGCGCCGGGGCGGAACGGCTGCGCGCCCAGATCGCGTTCGCGCTCAACCGGGGCGCGGCGGCCGGTCCGCCGCTGCTCGCGGCCGCGCGCCAGCTCGAAGAGCTGGACCTGGCCGCGGCGCGGGAGACCTACCTCTCGGCGCTCGGCGCCGCCGTGCACGCGGGTCGGCTCGGCGGCGACCCGCGCGAGGCCGCCCGCGCCGCCCGCGGCGTGCCCGAGGGCGAGGAACCCGCGGGCGCGCTGCTGACCGGCCTCACGGCGTGGACCCTGGACGGGTACGCGCCCGCCGTCCCGCTCCTGCGCCGCGCGCTGGCCGGGGACGACGACCCGCACCTGCTGTGGCTGGCCGCGCCCGCCGCGGTCGAGGTGTGGGACGACGCCGCCTGGCACCGCCTGACCGAGCGGGCCGTCGCCGTCGCCCGCCGCACGGGCGCGCTGTCGCTGCTGCCCCCGGCACTGGCCTTCCGCGCCGGGGCCCTGGTGTTCGCGGGTGGGTTCACCGCCGCGTCGGACCTGGTGGACGAGGCCACCGCGCTCGGCCAGGCCACGGGACTGCCCCTCGACCCGTTCGCCCCGCTCGTCCTGGCCGCCCACCGGGGCCGGGAACTGCCCGCGATGGCGGTGATCGACACGACGGTGGGGGACGCCGAGGCGCTCGGCGAGGGGTGGCAGCTCGGCGTGGCCGGGTACGCCAGGGCGGTGCTGGCCACCGGCCTCGGCCACTACCCGGCCGCCGTGCGGGCCGCCCGCACGGCCGTCGAGCACGCGGACCTGGCCGTCGCCGGGTGGGCGTGGGGCGAACTGGTCGAGGCCGCCGCGCGCACCGGTGAGACCGCGCTGGCCGCCGAGGCGCGCGACCGGCTCGCGGAGCGGACCCGTGCCGCGGGCACCGACTGGGCGCTGGGCGCCCAGGCCGTGGCCGACGCGCTCGCGGGTCCTGCCGACCGGGCCGAGGACCACTACCGCGAGGCGGTCGAGCGGCTGGACGGCGAACGGCTCGGCCTGCCGCTGGCGCGGGCCCGGCTGCTCTACGGCGAGTGGCTGCGCCGGGAGAACCGGCGCGCGGACGCGCGGGCCCAGCTCCGCGCCGCGCACGAGGCGTTCGCCGCGATGGGCGCGGAGGGCTTCGCCGAGCGGGCGAGCCGGGAACTGGCCGCCACCGGGGAGACGGTGCGCAAGCGGACCGTCGACGAGAGCGACGAGTTCACCCCGCAGGAGGCGCAGATCGCCCGCCTGGCCGCGGCGGGCCGGACCAACCCCGAGATCGGCGCCGCGCTGTTCCTCAGCCCGCGCACCGTCGAGTGGCACCTGGGCAAGGTGTTCTCGAAGCTCGGCATCACCTCGCGGCGGGAGCTGGCCGCCGCGCTGCGAGACCGGTGAGCACCGCCCCGGCGACCATTCCTGACACCAGCGACACGCCGTGCAGGTCGGACGCCACCGCCAGCACCGCGGCGGCGGCGACCGCGCCGAGGAGCGCGATGCGGTGCGCGACCGCGAGCACGGCGGCGGCGACCACGACGGCGACGGCCGTACCGGGAACGCCCGCGAAGCCCCACCCCGTCAGCGCGGCGACGTAGCCCACCACGACCCACTCGGCCCAGCGGTTCCCGCCCGCGCGGTCGTGCGGCAGCCACGCCACCAGCCCGCCCGCGAGCCCGCAGACGGCGATGGACGCCCCGCCCCCGTGCTCGTGCCAGGCGTACGCGGCGACCTGCCCGCCGACCGTCCCCACGATGAACAGCACCACCCACCGCCACCGGCCGAGCAGCGGTTCGGCGACCGCCCCGACGACCGCGAGCGTGACCAGGTTCATCACGACCTGGTACCAGCCCAGGGTTTGCACCAGCAGCGGCGTCACCACCCGCCACCACTGGCCGGTGTCCAGCGGGCCGCGCTCCAGCACCGGCACGACGGAGGGCACGGCGTACTGCACGACCGCCGCCACCGCGGCGACACCGACCGCCACCGCGGTCAGCACGGGCCCGCGCCGAGGCGTCCCCACGTCAGGCGAGGCTGAACTTCTCGGCGTGGACCTGCCGGTTGGGCACCTTCAGCGCGCGCAGACCGGCCAGCACCGCCGACGTCATGGCGGGCGGGCCGCAGACGTACACGTCGCGCTGGGTGATGTCCGGGACGAGGTGGCGCAGGGCGTCCGGTTCGAAGGGTCGCGCTCCCCGGCCGGTGAGCAGGTGCAGCCTGCCGCGGCGCGCGGCGATGAGCTGCCGCAGCTCGGTGAGCAGCACGGCGTCGCGCTCGTCGCGGACCCGGTAGAGCACGACGAAGTCGCCCGGCGTGTGCTCCTCCAGCAGCGCCCGGACGGGCGTGACGCCCACGCCGCCCGCGATCAGCACGACCCCCGGCCGCGAGCGGTGCAGCGACGTGAAGGCCCCGTACGGGCCCTCCAGGAACGCGCGGGTGCCGACGGGCAGGGTCCGCAGCCCGGCGCTGGCGGTGCCGACCGCCTTGGCGGTCAGCCGCAGCGAGCGGCCGTTGGGCGCGGCGGACAGCGAGAACGGGTTGGCCTGCCACCAGTGGTGGTGGCCGGGGAAGCGCCAGACGAAGAACTGGCCCGCCAGCGCGGGCAGGCGCTCCAGGTGACGGCCGGTGACGTACACCGACACCACGTCGTGAGACTCCGGCACGACCGCCGCGACCCGGAACTGGTGGCGGGCGTTGCGCAGCAGCGGCACGACGACCCGGCCCGCGACCAGCGAGCCGAAGGCGAACAGCCACAGCGCCCACCAGTAGGCGAACGCGACCGCCGAGGACTTGAAGGTCGTGGTCTCGATCAGCTGGTGCGCGAAGGCGAGGCCGAGGGCCAGGTACAGCAGCAGGTGCAGGCCGTGCCACGTCTCGTACCGCAGCCGCCGCCGGACGCCCCTGGTGGAGACGACGCCGATGACCACGACGACGGTGGCGGCCAGCATCCCCATCAGCGAGGCGGGCACACCGGCCAGCGCGAGGAAGGTCGTGCCCATCGGGGCGTCGTCCAGCACCGCGTACCCGAGCACGACGAGGGTGGCGTGCACGAGGATCGTCCACAGCAGACCGAAGCCGACCCACCGGTGCCACGACGTCAGCCGGTCCATGCCGATCCTGCGGTCCAGCCAGGGCAGCCTGGCGACCAGCAGCAGTTGGCAGATCAGGACCAGGGCGGCGTGCAGGCCGAAGAACTTGGCGACCGTGAGGACGTCGTTCTTGCCCGTGCCCCCGGTGAGGAACAGGACCTCGACGATCGCGGCGTTGACCACGACGAACGTCCACAGCGCCCAGCGCGCCCGCACGACCGGCGCGGCACCGCTCCGCTGACCTCGTGCGCTCGTGGCCACCATCGCCGCTCCCCTCCTCCTCGCCCGCGACGCCGTGCGGGCCGCGACAGTATGTCGTGGCGGGCGGGTTCCGGACGAGGGACCGCCGCCCGCCGTTACCGCATTGGTGATTCCGGGTGAAAAGTCGAGTCGCGCCGACACGGCGGTGGCGTTTCCGACGATGGGTGGAGTAGGTCGCCGACTTGGTCGGAGGTTGCGTTGGACGATGATGGATGACTGGGCGCGCAGTCGGTTCATGGCGCCCGTCCACGCGCTGGTGGTCTCGTTCGCCGTGTCGCTCCTGCTCGGCGCGGTGGTGGACGCGTCGCAGGTCGAACCGCCTCCGCGGACGAGTCCGACGACCGGGGCCGGTGAGGGCGCCGGGCGGACGGCGGTGTTCGTGCGGCGCGGTGAGGACGGTCGGGAACGTGCCGTGCCGGAATTGGGGAACCTGCGCGTGCGGGTCGAGCGGAGGTCCACCGATGACGTCGAGGTCGACCGGAACGGATCGTTTCCGCTCGGCGGGACCACGGGGTGGCCGGTGACCGTCTGCGCTGTGCTGCCCGCCCCGTGGAGGGCGGTGTCACCGCGGGTCTCCGTGACCGCGGACGGGCGTTCCTGCTGGGAGCTGGGCGAGCCGGACGACGAGCGCCCGGTCGAGCTGGTCGTCACCGGGGGGAGCTGACCCGTGGCCGCGCCGAGGTCGACCCGCGTGCTCTGGTTCGCGACCGCGGTGGCGGCCGGGGTCGGCGGGCTGCTCGGAGGCCGCTTCTGGACGCTGGGGCGGCTGTCGTTGCTGCTCGTCGTGGCGGTGGGCGGGGCGGTCGGCGTGCTGGTCGCCCTCCGCTGGACGGCGCGGGGTCCACGGCCGTCGCCCGTCGTCCCGCAGAGGGCCGCGGAGCAGCCGCAGGCGGTCGAGCGGAGCGGCCCCGCGCAGGCGGCCCCGTGGTGGCAGCGGGACTCCCCGCCCGCCCCCGCCGTCCGGGAGGCGCCGCGGCGGCAGGAGTTCGACGCGACGCGGGCGCACGTCGCGCAGTGCCCGCGGTGCGGGGGTTTCGAGCTGGACGTGCACCGCGCCGACCGCGGCTACGCGTTCCGCTGCCGGGCCCCGAACTGCGGCACCGCGTGGCAGTGGGCGGTGGGCGCGGCGTGGCCCGCGGTGGTGGTCCGGCGGAACCTCGGCGGACCACCACCGGGCTGAGGCCGGCGGCACGGGGGTCGAGTGCGAGAGGGAGCGGGTGGAACGTGGACTCAAGCAGGTACCGGCAATCGGTGTCGCGGGCGACCCCTGGGTGCGTCGTCATCCTGTTGGACCGGTCGGACTCGATGAAGCTGCCCTGGGGCCGGACGGGGGACTCACTCGCCGTCGGCGCCGCGCTGGCGGTCAACAACATCCTGCTGGACATGTGCGTCAAGGCGACCACCGAGGTCAACGCGCCCGTCCGGCACTACTTCGACGTCGGTGTGTTCAGCTACGGCGCCCGGCTCACCGGACCCGGCGGCGAGGGCGTGGAGTCCGCGTTCGGCGGCCCGCTCGCGGGGCGCGGGCTGGTGCCGCTGCCGGAGCTGGCGGCCAACCCGATGGCGGTCCGCCAGGAGCCGTCGATCGACGCGATGCCGGTGAGCGTGAGGATGCCGGTCTGGGTCGACCCGGCGCACGGCTACCGCACGCCGATGTGCCAGGCCGTCGCGGTGGCGGGCGGGTACGTCTTCGACTGGGCCGCGGCGCACCCGGACTCGTTCCCGCCGATCGTCATCAACATCACCGACGGGATGGTCACCGACAACCCGTACGACGGCGCCACCATCCAGGAGTGGGTCCAGCGGCTCACGGCGATCGAGACCCGTGACGGGCGGACGCTGTTCTTCAACGTCTTCCTGTCCCCGGTCGAGGTCCCGGAGGTCGTCTTCCCGTCCGACCCCGGTGGCCTCCCGCTGCCGGGGCCCGACCTGTTCGCGCTGAGCAGCGTGCTGCCGGGGCCGATGGCGGAGAACGCCAGGGTCGACGGCCACGACGTGCGGGAGGGCGCGAAGGGCCTGGCGTTCAACGTCGGCCGGTCCACGCTGCTGCGCGTCCTCCAGGTGGGGACCCGCGTTCCGGACCGGTCGGCCTAGGGGGCGCCGTGCACGCCTGGCAGGTCGTCTTCTCCGCGCCCAAGCACGGCAACTCCGAGCAGGAGTGGGAGGACGGTGCGGCAGCCGCTCCCGGCGACGCGGCCACCGGTCGCGGTCCCCGGTTCGCGGTGGCGGACGGCGCCACCCAGGGCTTCGGCTCGGCGCGGTGGGCGCTGCGGCTGGTCGAGGGGTTCGTCGGGCAGGGGGCCGGGGGCGTGGACGAGGCCCCGGAGCTGGCGGACGAACCCCTGTACCGCTGGCTGTGCCGCACCCAGGACCGCTGGCGCCACGACCCGGTGCTGGCGCACGCGACCGACCTCCAGCTCTACAAGCTGGAGACGGTCGGTTCGTTCGCCACCTTCCTCGGCTGCGAGTTCGCCGACCTGTCCGGTCCGCGCCCGCGCTGGTCGGCCGTGGCGCTCGGCGACACGGTGCTCTTCCACGTGCGCGGCGACGGGCTCGTGGCGCGGTTCCCGCCGATCCCGGTGCGCGGCTTCGGGTTCAACCCCGACGGCCTGCCCACCGGCCGGGGAGCGCTGGAGGACGTGGTCGGCCGGATGCTGTTCGCCGAGGGCGACCTGCGCGACGGCGACGTGGTGTACCTGGCCACGGACGCGGTCGCCGACTGGGTGCTCCGGGCCGACGAGCGGGACGGGGCAGCGCTGTGGGCGCTGCTCGCGGGGCTGGACCACCCCGAGGCGTTCCGCGTCCTCGTGGACGACCTCAGACGCTCGGAGGAGATGGTCAACGACGACGTCACCCTGATGCGGGTGTCGGTCGGCGTCTCCGGTCCCGAGCACCTGGTGGTGTGCCTCTAGTGCGCTACCCGGGGTTCGACGACTACATGAAGGCCGTCCAGCAGCCCGACGTGTTCACCGCGGACGAGCTGCGGCGGCTGGAACTCGTCGTGCACCCGGTGTTCGGGATCCCCTCGCCCGCGTCCGGCACCAGCGCGGTCGTGTTCAAGGCGACGGAGGCGGGCGAGGCCGGGGCGCTGCGGTTCTTCACCCGCGCCGACGCCGGGAACGGCCGCCGCTACACCGCGCTGCACGACCACTTCGTCACCAGGGACCTGCTCGGCGTCGTGGCTCTGCCCCGGTGGATCGACGACGGCATCCGGGTCAACGGCCGCACGTGGCCGGTGGTGCGGATGCAGTGGGTGGAGGGGCACACCCTCACCCGGCACGTGGACGACCTCGTGTCGCGACAGGACACCGCCGCGCTGGCCAGGCTCGCCGTGACGTGGCGGGAGCTGGTGGACCGGTTGCAGCGCGCCGACTTCGCGCACGGGGACCTCCAGCACGGCAACGTGCTCGTCGACGAGCACGGGACCATGCGCCTGGTCGACTTCGACTGCTCCTGGATCGCAGCCTTCGCCTCGTCGGCCCCGCCGAGCGAGACGGGGCACCGCAACTACCAGCTCGCGAACCGGCCGTGGGGCCGCTGGATGGACACGTTCCCCGGCCTGGTCGTCTACCTGTCCCTGGTGGCGCTCGCGCGGAACCCGGAGCGGGGAGCGCTGAGCACGGGGGAGAACCTCCTGCTGGCGCAGCAGGACTTCCGGCCGCCGTTCGACACCCCCGCGTGGAGCTTCCTGTCGAGCCTGCGCGACAGCCGCGTCGACGAGCTGGCCGACCGGCTCAAGCGGTGCTGCTCGCCGGGGTGGACCGCGACCGGTGGGCTCGACTACCTGCTGGCGCCCTCGGTCGCGCCGTGGTGGGAGCGCACGCCCACCGTGGTTCCCGGAACCGCGCCGACGGAGGTCCCCGCGCCCCGCGTTCCGCTCGTGGTCCCGGTACCGCCCCCGGCGGAGCCGCGGAACGAGGGTGCGCCGACGGCGGTGTGGTGGAAGGAGCAGACCGCTCCCGTTCCCCCGGCTCGGCGACGGCCGGGCACCCCGGCGGTGGTCGCGGTGGCGAGCCTGCTCGGCGCGGTCACCGGGCTCCTCTCGCTGGCCGTCGACTTCGACGCGCCGGGCGGCCCGATCGCCGTCGCGCTGGGGGTCGTGGTGTTCGGCGTCGTGGTGCTCGTCGGACTGCTGAAGGGGGCCTAGAAGTGGCCGGTGGTCAACACGAAGAGCACGACCCCGAGCAGCCCGACGGCCGAGACCGCGACGGCGACCTGCGACCGCTGCTCGCCCCGGCTGAGCGACACCAGGGCCACCGACAGCCCCAGGACCGACGCGATCAGCAGCACCGTCAGCCCGACCTGCGTGCCGGTGCGGTCGCGGCCGAGCAGCGCGGCGAAGCCGAGCGGGACGCCCATCGCGCCCAGGACACCGCCCGCGAACGCGAGCCTGCCGTCGTTCGGCGGCGCCTCGGCGGTGGATCCCTCGGTGGTGGACGCCTCGGTGGTGGGCTCCTCGGCCGGGGTCCGCACCGGTGGCGTCTCGGCGGCCTTCCACCAGCCGGAGGTCGTCGGTGACGACGGCGGGGGCGGGGTGGTCGGGGTGCTCTCGCCGGTGCCGCGGTCGATGATCGCGCCCAGCCAGGCGGGCGGCGTGGAGGAGCTGTCGGACTCCGCGGCCGGTGCCGGGGTAGGTGACTCCGCGGTGTGGTGTGCCGGGGTAGGTGGTGCCGGGGTGCGGTGTGCCGGGGTGGGCGGCGCCGGCGTGGGTGGTGCCGGGGTGTGGTGCGCCGGGGTGGGTGGTACCGGCGTGGGTGGTGCCGGGGTGTGGTGTGCCGGGGTGGGCGGCTCCGGCGTGGGTGGCGCCGGGGTGGAGGGCTCCGGCGTGGGTGGTGTCTGGGTGGATGGTGCCGGGTTCGGCGGTACCGGGGTAGGCGACCCTGGTGCTGGGCTGGGTGTCCCCTGGGTGCGGGGTGCCGGGTTGGGTGGTGCCTGGGTGGGTGGTGCCTGGGTGGGTGGTGTCGCGGGGCGGTGCCAGTCGTGGGCGGGCTCCCGCTTCCCGACCTTCGGCGCGGGCGGGGGCTGGCTGCGCGGGGGCTTGCGGGGCGTCGGGCGTGGGGAGGCGGTCCGGTCGGGCTTCTCGGCCGCCTTCCTGGCGCGCTCGGCCTCCGCCGCCAGGCTCTGCCGCCAGTGGTCGGTGGGCGGCAGCCGCGTGGCCCCGTCCTCCTGCGCGGCCCCGCCCGCGGCCTCCGCCCCCTCCAGCAGCTGGTCGATCTCCTCGGAGTTGCCGACGGTCAGCTCCCTGCGCCTGCGGAACTCCCGCAGCAGCTTCACGATGTCCGCGCGGGCCACCGCGTCCCTCTCCTCCCTGAGCTTGCGCCGAAGCTGGACGATCACGTCCTCCTGGCGGTCGGGCGGGATCGGCGTCGGCCCGAGGATCTCGGCGATCCGGTACAGGTACTCGAAGGGCACCCTCGGCGGCTCCGGCGGCGGCTCCGTGCGCACCACCGGGCGGCTGGTCAGCTCGGTCAGCGCGGCGACCAGCGCCAGAGCGGCGTTCGCGCTGCGCTCGCGGTAGTCGACGCCCTGCGTCTCCATGATCGGGATGCGCACGCTCTGCACCGAGCCGACCTGGACCGGCAGGACCGGGACACCCAGCTTCTGGGCGTAGTCCAGCTCCTCCCGGCACGGCTGCGACGACCACGAGTCCTGCGACAGGGCGAACACGAAGACGTCGGCCTCCTGGATCGCCCGGATGATCTCGCGCCACCACTGCTCGCCGCCGTGGATCTCGCGGTCCATCCAGACCTGCCAGCCCAGGCGCTCGAAGTCCTCGCGGAGCGCCCGGACGAGCGGTTCGTCGGCCCTGGTGTAGCTGAGGAAGATGATGGCGCCCGCCCCCTCGATCACGTCAGCCTGAGCGGCCTTCGTCGCGCGGGCTCCTGTGCGTGTCATCGTCCGCGGCCACCACTTCGTTGCAGCACGCCCGCTGGAGCACCGGATCGGGTGACACCGCGCTCGTGCGGTGCCGCGGAGTCGTCCATGAGTGACCGGATGGAATGTTGGCCTGTTCGAGTGGGAGCTGGGAACGGCTCGTAACAGCCCCTTTTCGCGCGTCGACCTCCCGGACGAGGACTCGACTCCAGGAAGGCGGGTGGCCATGACGTGGCTCGGGTGGGAAAGCCTCGGCGGGAGCTTCACGGACGATCCGGCGGTGGCGGCGTGGGGCGCGGGCAGGTTGGACGTGTTCGTGCGGGGAACGGACAACGCGCTGTGGCACAAGTGGTTCCAGAACGGCTGGTCGGGCTGGGAGAGCCTGGGCGGCGTGCTGACGAGCGGTCCCGCGGTGGCGGCGTGGGGCGCGGGCAGGTTGGACGTGTTCGTGCGGGGGACGGACAACGCGCTGTGGCACAAGTGGTTCGACAACGGCTGGTCGGGCTGGGAGAGCCTGGGCGGCGTCCTGACGAGCGGTCCCGCGGTGGCGGCGTGGAGCGCGGGCAGGTTGGACGTGTTCGCACGGGGCGCGGACAACGCGCTGTGGCACAAGTGGTTCCAGAACGGCTGGTCGGGCTGGGAGAGCCTGGGCGGCGTCCTGACCAGCGATCCCGCGGTGGCGGCGTGGAGCGCGGGCAGGCTGGACGTCTTCGCCCGCGGAACCGACAACGCCCTGTGGCACAAGTGGTTCGACAACGGCTGGTCGGGCTGGGAGAGCCTGGGCGGCGTGCTCACGAGTTCGCCCGACGTGTCGTCGTGGGGCGCGGGCAGGGTGGACGTGTTCGCACGGGGCGCGGACAACGCGCTGTGGCACAAGTGGTTCGACAACGGCTGGTCGGGCTGGGAGAGCCTGGGCGGCGTCCTGACGAGCGGACCCGCGGCGGCCTCGTGGGGCGTGAACAGGATCGACACCTTCGTGCGGGGAACCGACAACGCGCTCTGGCACAAGTGGTGGGCGCTGGTGCCGACGGTCCGCGTGCACACGAAGATCCTCACCAACCCGAACGTGGCGGTGAACACCGTGGTGCAGCGGATGCGCGAGGTCTACGCGACCGTGGGCGTGGAGGTGCAGCACGCGTCCACCGAGAACCTCGCGCTGCCCGCCCTCAACGACCTCGACGTCGGTGACTGCGTGCGGGGCAGGACCACGGCCCAGCAGGACCAGCTGTTCGCCAACCGCAACAACGCGGGACCCGACGACGTCGTGGTGTACTTCGTCAGGTCGACCGTTCCGCCGTTCAACGGGTGCGCCGCGCACCCGGCGGGGCGTCCCGGCGCCGCGGTCGCGGCGGGGGCGACGCAGTGGACGTTCGGCCACGAGGTCGGCCACGTCCTCGGGCTCAACCACGTCAACGACAACAACCGCCTGATGACCGGCAACGGCACCGCGAACATCACCAACCCGCCACCGGACCTCGTCGCGAGCGAACGCGACACCATGGTGGCGAGCCCCTTCACCCAGGACCTGTGAGGAGAGCGCGATGGCTACCACGTTCGAACAGGTGCGCGCCGCGCTGATCGCGGAGGAGCCCGACTACCGGCGGGCCGCGGAACTCGGGGTGGAGGCCCTGCCCCACCTCAAGAGCATGGTCGAGGGCGGCGAGCCGATGCTCGCGGCCAAGGCCGCCTACCTCGCGGGCCTGATCGACGACGAGCGGTCCGTCGACGTCCTGCTGGCCGCCGCCGCCCACCCCGACCCGACCGTGCGGGTCGCGGCGGCGTCGAGCACCCGCAACCTCCCGCCGAGCGCGGCCGAGGTCGTCCGCGAGACCCTCGACGCCGACGACGACCCCGGTGTGCGCGCGATGAGCGCCACGGCGGCGGGCTTGGACGCGGCCGAGATCTGGCGGTCCGCCGAACCCGAGGCCGTACCGCCCGAGCCCGCACCGGAGCCCCCGCCGACCGACGGCCGGATGCCCGGCGAACGGGACTCCGCCGACGTCCCCGAGGGCCTGATGCCCGGCGAGTCGGAGGCGGTGCGCCACGAGGTGCGGGCCGAGGGCCTGATGCCGGGGGAGCGCCCGGCCGACTAGCCGGCCGGGTGTTGCACGACCAGTACACGGCGCGGGCGGGACGGGGACATCCCACCAGCAGGGTCGAGGACGTACGACCTCGACATCGCTGGTGAGGAGACCGGTCTTGGCATCGACGCGTGGAACCGCGCAAGGAGCCCTGCTCGCAGGCGCGCTCGTCACGGCGCTGGTGGGGTGCTCGCCGGAGCGGGCGGGCACCCCACCCCCGAGCCCGTCGGTCCGGCTGACGGGCGACGGCGCCATCCCGGACAACGGCAGCATCTCCCTGTCCGACACCGGTCACGACGCGCTCCGCGGCCTCGACCCCGCCCTGCTGGAGGCGGTGCGCGGGGCCGACGTCGACGCCCGCCTCGACGGCGTCGAGCTGCGGGTGACGTCGGGCTGGCGGAGCCACGAGTACCAGCAGCGCCTCCTCGACCAGGCCGCCGTCACCTACGGCAGCCTCACCGAGGCGCGGCGCTTCGTGAACACACCGGAGAGGTCGACGCACGTGTCCGGCAAGGCGATCGACATCGGCCCGACCGCGGCGGACGACTGGCTCATCAGGCACGGCGCCGCCTACGGCCTGTGCCAGGCGTACGCGAACGAGATGTGGCACTTCGAACTCCTGACCACACCCGGTGGCGAGTGCCCCCCACCGCGTGCCGACGCCACCGACTGATCCGGATCGGTGCTCCGCTGTTCGCCGGTACGGCGGGTGCTCGAGGGAAATGCCTGCCGGCACCGGCGATCGTCGTCGCGGCGAGCGGACCGCTGCGCTGGGCCCACCGACCGAACCCCGTCCGCACTACAGTGGGAGGGCGTGTCCGGTGGGGCGGACGGCTTCCCGGATCGCGCGGGTGGAGGTGGTCGGCATGGCCTTCAGCGGCCGCGGAGCCACGCGTGCGCCGGGCGGGCGGCGGATCGGGTTGGCACTGGCGGTCGTGGTGGCCGGGTGTGCGGGTACCGGGTCCGTTCCAGGGCCCAGCACCGCGTCGACGCCACCGCCCAGCGGCGTCCAGGAGAGCGTGCCGGACGTTCCCCCGATGCCGCGCGGCCTGGTCGGGCTGTGGATGTCCAGCGGCGGGGACGCGGCGATCTCCTACTCGTTCGAGGCCGACGGCTCCTACGCGCACGCGGGCTTCGTCGCCCAGGTCGGAACCGACGCCTCGGCGTTCACGTTCGTGCGGCAGGAGGTCGGCTGGGCGGTCGTGCGGGGGTCGCGGATCTCGCTGCGGCCCGCCGAGGCGATCACGCACTCGGACCCCGACGGGGACCGGTCGGGCTCCGGCTCGTTGACCGCCAGGGAGTTCACCTGGGAGGTGAGCCAGGACGTGCTGCTCCTGTCCAGCGGTGACGGCGGCGTGGTCAGGATGCTGCGCCAGTGACCCACCGGTGTGGGACGATCATCCGCTGTGACCATTCGGGTGCTCATCGCCGACGACCAGGAGATGGTGCGGCGCGGTATGCGCCGGGTGCTGGACAGCCAGTCGGACGTCGAGGTCGTCTGCGAGGCGGCTGACGGGCTCACCGCGCTGGAACTGGCCGAGCGCCACCGGCCCGACGTCGCGCTGCTCGACGTGCGGATGCCGGGGATGGACGGCCTGGAGGTCACCCGCAGGCTCGCGGGCCCGGAGCCGGTCGTGCCGGTCAAGGTCGTCGTCGTGACCACGTTCGACCTCGACGAGTACGTGTACCCGGCGCTGCGCCACGGCGCGTCCGGCTTCCTGCTCAAGCGCTCGGGCCCGGCGCTGCTGGTCGAGGCGGTGCGGGCCGCGCACAACGGCGACAGCCTGATCAGCCCGTCGATCACGGTGCGGCTGCTGCGCCAGGTCGTCGACGCCAAGCGCGAGCCGCGCGTCCTCGCCGAGCCGCTGACGGACCGGGAGGTCGAGGTCGCGGGCAAGGTGGCCGAGGGCCAGACCAACGCCGACATCGGGGCCGAGCTGTTCATCAGCGCGGGCACGGTGAAGACGCACGTGGCCGCGATCCAGCGCAAGCTGGGCGTGCGCAACCGGGTCGGGATCGCCGTGTGGGCGCACGAGATGGGCTACTCCACCCAGCCCCCGTCCTGACCGGCACCCACCCGTGGATCCAGCGGAGGGCGAGGATCCAGGGTGCGACGTGCGGCAGGCCCGCCACCACCACGGCGGCGGGCACACCGGTGACGAAGGCCGTTCTCGCCTGCTCGGCCCGCGCGGGCGCCAGGTCGGGCGACGAGGTCGCGCTGCTGCGGGCCACCGGCGACGCGCTGCGCGTCCCGGCGGACCACGTCGCCCGCGGAGCGGGACTCCGACCTACTCCGGCTCCCAGGCCACGAGCAGGTCGAACAGCCGCCGGTCGCCGTCGAGTTCCAGGGCGTCCACCGGGATCCGGCCGTACAGCGCCAGGACCAGGTCGCCCGCCGTGCCGCGCGCGGACGCGTCGGCGGCGGTGTCGGTCGCGGGCACGCGGTCGACCCGTGCGCCCGCCGCGGAGAGCCGGAGGCGCCAGGAGCGGCCCTCGGTGGCGTGGTAGTCCACCGTGGCGGGCTCGTGCGGCCACGCGGACGTCGTGGCGCAGCAGGTGGTCAGGAACTCCTCGACGCCGTCGAGCGCCACGTCGACGGGCAGCGGCTGCGGGGCGCCCGCGGTGATCTGGGCGTCGTAGGTGTGCACCGCGACCTGCTGGAGCTGGTGCCGGGCGACGGCGCCGCTGGTGGCGGGCGACTGCGAGGCGCCCCACCACGTCCAGCACCCGCGGTCCGGACCGGCCTCCCGCAGCGCGTCCCGCAGTCGCCGCGTTCCACCGGCCAGCCACGCCAGCAGGGCCTCGGGCTCCTCCGGAGCGGCCGGAACACCCTCCGGTGTGGACTTGGCCGTCGCGGGCCCCGCGGCGACCGTGGCCGCCCACGCGTAGCGCCCCTCGCCCAGGTGCCGGACGAGGTCGGCCAGCGTCCACTCCGGACACGTCGGCACCCGGACGTCGAGGTCGGGCGCGGAGGTGACCGCCGCGCTGAACGCGGCCGACCTCTCGTCGAGCAGGCGCAGCAGGTCGGGGAACTCCAGGGTCTCGTGCACCGGGGGTGTCTACCACCGCACCCCGGTCGCCGGACAGCGAATATCGCCTGCGCGGGCGGCGGGGACCGCGGTAGACGGCCGTGGCGGCCCGCACCAGCGACCGGATCAACGGGTTGGTGCCGCCCTCGTTCCACCCCACGACCACCCGGCTCGGCGCCACGTCGACCAGCGGCACCACGGCCAGGTGCGCCGCCGGGGCGCGCCCGAGCGGGGCGGTGCCGACGGAGTCGTTCCACAGCACGGCGTGCGGGCACTCCTGGACCACGCGCACCACCGGGCCCTCGCGCGGCTCGCCGCCGTTCCAGTACCCCTGCCGCAGCGGACCGGTGCCGGGCGGGAACCGGAACCAGCGGCGGTCGGCGAGGCCGGCCGGGTCCCGCTGCCCGTCACCCGAGCCGTCGGGGTGCTCGAACCGCTCGGCGCGCTCGGGCTGGTCCTGCCGCCGCTGACCGGCGTCGCGCCCCGGCCGCGGCCAGCGGGTTGGCGCTCCTCCAGCTCGGCGCGATCCCGGTCCACCTGACCGGCGGGGACCGGCGGATCGCCCTCGACGCCGTGCTCCTGCTCGTCGCGGCGGTCACCGCGTGGACGGCCACCGCCTGGCTGTGACCGATGGCCGAAATGGTGGGGTGCGCGTCGTTGTGGCCGCCGTTCGCCGGGTGCCAGCATCGGGGCGGCGGAACGGCGGACCACCTCGTTCCCCCTGCCGCGACGGGGAATCCGCGCGGCGTCCCCCGCACCCCACCGGTCGAAGGAGCCCTCACATGCAGGTCGCGATCGTCGTCTACCCCGGCTTCACGGCGCTGGACGTCCTCGGGCCCCACGAGGTCCTCGGTCGCCTCCCGGACACCGAGGTCGTCTTCGTCGCGGAGCACCCCGGCCTCGTCGTCAACGACCTGGGGAGCCTGTCGGTCCACGTCGACGCGGGCTTCGCCGACGTGCCGGAGCCGGACGTGGTGCTCGTCGGCGGCGGCCCCGGCGCGCACGACCAGCTGGCCGACGGGAGCCTGCACGACTGGCTGCGGGCGGTCGACCGGACCGCGGCGTGGACGACCTCGGTCTGCACGGGCTCCTTCGTCCTCGCCGCCGCAGGGCTCCTCGCGGGCCGGCGCGCGACGACCCACTGGTCCGGTCTCGACCAGCTCGCCGACTACGGCGTGACGCCGTCGACCGAGCGGGTCGTCGTCGACGGCCACTACGCGACCGCGGCGGGCGTGTCGGCGGGCATCGACATGGCCCTGACCCTCTCCGGCCTGATCGCGGGGGACCACGTGGCGCAGACGGTCCAGCTCATCATCGAGTACGCGCCGGAACCCCCCTACCGCGCGGGGAGCGTGGACTCCGCCCCGGCGGAGGTCTTCCGGAGCGCGGTGAAGACGTTGACCGGGAGTCTCCCGGACGAGGGCGCCGCCTGAACGCACCACTGCGAGCGGGGGACGGAGCGCCACCACGACCACCGGATCGGCTCCCTCCGGGAGGACGGCGGACGACCACCACGGCCGCACGTCCCGGTCGCGTCCGCGCGGCGCTCACGACGCCGGTGTTCCTCCTCGCCGGTCCGGCCGGGTGCGCGGCGGGCCCGACGTGGCGGCTGACCGGCGACCGCGTGGAGGACGCGGTCATCACGTCCCCCGCCGGTGACGGCCTCGCCCCCCGGTCCGCGCGCCAGGTGGATTGATGAACCGCTCCGGAGGTGCGAGCATCGCCGAGGTGCCAACCCGATCGGTGCTCGTCGTCCTGTTCGACGGGGTGCAGCCCCTCGACGTGGCCGGGCCCGTGGACGTGTTCTCGACGGCGGCGCACTACGCCGGTGGCCCGGACGCGCCTCCGTACGTCGTGCGCACCGCGTCGCTCGGCGGCGCGGCCGTGCGGTCCGCGGGGGGCCTGCGGCTGGTCCCCGACCTCGACCTGGCCGACGCCGAGACCCCCGACGTCCTGCTCGTCCCCGGTGGCCCCGGCGTGGAGGCCGCCACCGCCCGGCTCGCGGCGTGGCTGCGCGACCGCGCTCCCGGTGTGGAACGCGTGGTGTCGGTGTGCACCGGGGCGTACCTGCTGGCCGAGGCCGGACTGCTCGACGGCCGCCGCGCGACGACCCACTGGGGCTCGTGCGCCGACCTCGCGGTCCGCTACCCGCGGGTGGCGGTCGACCCGAGCCCGATCTTCGTCCGCGACGGCCCGATCTCCACGTCGGCCGGGGTCACGGCCGGGGTGGACCTCGCCATCGCCCTGGTCGAGGAGGACCACGGGCGCGCGGTGGCGCACGAGATCGCCCGGTTGCTGGTGGTCTTCCTGCGCCGACCGGGCAACCAGGCCCAGGTCAGCGCGCAGCTCTCCGCGCAGGTCGCCCGCTCGGACCCGCTCCGCGACGTCCAGTACTGGGCGGCCGCCAACCTGACGGCCGACCTCTCGGTGCCCGCGCTGGCCCGGCGGGCGGGCCTGTCGACCCGTCAGTTCTCCCGCGCTTTCACCGAGCAGGTCGGCGTGACACCGGGCCGCTACGTCGACCTCGTGCGCCTGGAGGCCGCGCGGCGGATGCTCACCGACACCCGCGACGGCGTGATCGGCATCGCGCACCGCTGCGGCTACGGGACGGCCGAGGCGATGCGCCGGGCGTTCCTGCGCGACCTCGACGTGTCGCCCACGGAGTACCGCCGCGCGTCGACACCGCCGCCGACGCTCACGCCTGCCCCCCGGTAGGTCTCCGAGCCGCCAGCTCGGCCGCGACGTGGGCCCAGTTCTCGTTGTGCATCTCCCGCGCGACCGCGTCCAGGAGCCCCGCGACCTCCACGGCGCGGTCCCAGTCCTCCCGCCGGGCGTGGAGGTCGCCCAGGTGCTCCAGCACCCACGCCTGCCGGTTCAGGTCGTCGAGCGCGCGGCCGAGGTCGAGGGAGCGCGCCAGAGCCGCCTCGGCCTCGTCCCAGCGGCCCAGGTCGGCGAGCGCGTCCGCCAGGTGGACCAGGACCCAGCCGGTGCCCAGGTCGTCGCCCGCGGCCTCGTTGAGGGCGAGGGCGTGGTGGTACAGCCGCACGGCCTCGACGACGTCGCCCGCGCCGCGGTGAGCGGTGCCCAGGTGCGTCGACACCCACGACTCGCCGACCGGTGACGTGGTGGCGCGCAGGGCTTCCCGCATCTTCTCGATCGCGTCCACCGGCCGGTCCAGCCGCAGCAGCGCCAGCCCGAAGTGCGTCAGCACCCAGCTCCGCTGCTCGTCGTCGACGGCCAGTTCCAGCGCTCGCCCGTACCGGTCCGGGGTTTCGGCGGCCCGGCCGTTCTCCCACAGCACCATGGCCAGGTGGACGATCGCGGCCAGCTCCGCGTCCCGGTCCCCGTCCCGCCTGGCCGCGTCGACCGCGCGCCGCAGCACGTGCTCGACCTCCTCGGTGAGTCCTCGGTAGCGGAAGAAGTCCCGGACCGCCCGCGCGAGCTGGTGGCACTGCCGCCACGCCTCCGCCCGGTGCACGGCCTCCAGCGCGTCCAGGACGTTGGCGGCCTCCTCGTCGAACCACTCCAGGCCCTCCGGCGACGGGCAGTCCTCGTACAGGGCCGACTCACGCCAGGCCTGCGCGCGTTCCCGGTACCAGTCCGCGCCGCGGACCAGGACCGCCCGCCGGTCCGCCGCCGGGTCCGTCGACTCGGCCATGTCCCTCGCGAACAGCCGGACGAGGTCGTGGAACCGGTACCGCCCCGAGCCGCTGTCCTCCAGCAGCTGGTGGTCGACCAGCTCCCGCAGCGAGCGCTCGGCCACGTCCTCGTCGACACCGAGGGCCGCGCCCGCGGCGGCCGGGCCGAAGTCGCGGCCCGGCGCGAGGCCCAGCAGGCGGAAGTGCCGGTCCACGGGTGCGGCCAGCCCGCTGTAGCTCAACGCCAGGCTCGCCCGCACGTCCACATCACCCGCCCTGAGCCCGCCGAGCCTGCCGCGCTCGTCGGCGAGCTCGCTCACCACGGCGTCGAGCCGCGTCAGCCGGAGCTTCACCCCGACGATCCGCAGCGCGAGCGGCAGGTAGCCGCACAGCCGCGCGAGGTCGGCCAGCGGCTCCACCTCGGCCGTCTTCCCCGTCCTGCGCAGGAGTTCCCGCGCGGACGCCGGGTCGAACATCCCGAGGCCGACGAACTCCGCGCCCGCCAGCCCGCTCAGCGGTCGCCTGCTGGTGACCAGCACCCTCGACGTCGCCGTGCCCGGCAGCAGGGGCCTCACCTGCCGCTCGTCGTGCGCGTTGTCCAGCACCACGAGCGCGGGCCGGTCCCACAGCCGGGCGCGGAACAGGTCGGCGCGCGCCTCCGGGTCGGACGGGACGTCCCTCGCCGGCACGCCGAGCACGAGCAGGAACCGGCCCAGCACCTCGGCGGGACCGACCGGTCGCGGTTCCACGCCCCGCAGGTCCGCGTACAGGTGGGCGTGGTCGAACCGCGACCGGACCTCGTGGCCGAGGTGCAGCACGAGCGTGGACTTCCCCACCCCGCCCGGCCCCCAGACGCACACGACACCGGTGCCGCCCTCGACCAGGGCGCGCAGCTCGGCGAGTTCACGGACCCGGTTGGTGAAGTCCGGCACGGTCGCCCTCAGCTGCGACCGGGAGGCGCGGACGTACTCGGGACGCGGGTGGACGTGCACGTCGCCGTGGATCTCCCCGGCCTGGACCAGGACGTGCGCGCTGCCCGTGAAGACGTTGTACGTCCGAGGGGCGTCATCGGATGCCGACATGGCTCGACGGTCGCGGACGACCACCGCGCGGCGCCACGCAGTTCGCGTACCGGCGGTCAGCCCAGTGCCGCGCTCGCCGCGCGCAGCTCGTCCAACGCCGCCAGGGCGTACCCGGCCAGTTCGTCCTTGGTGCCGCGGTCGCCCTCGGACCACCGGGCGTACCCCCGCTTGAAGGCGAGGACGCCCAGTTCGCCCGCGAGCGCCGCGGTCGGGTCGGGTACGCCGCGGGCGACCAGGGCGGTCGTCATGGCCGCCGCGAGGCTGACGCTCTTGAGGGCGTCGCGCTCCTGGAGTTCGGTGCTGGCGGCGATGGCCGCCTTGAGCCGGGGTGCCAGCTGGTGGCTCACGGGGCCCATCGCGGTCGCGGCGCGTTCCAGGCCCGCGGCGACGGCCTCCAGCGGGCGCGCGTCGGCGGGCGCCTCGGTGATCCCCTCGGCCAGCAGCCTGCCCAGCGTCTCCTGCCCGGCCACGAGCAGTTCGCGCTTGTCGGGGAAGTGCCGGAAGAAGGTGCTCTTGGTGACCCCGGCGCGCTCGGCGATCTGCGCGACCGTCGTGGCGTCGTAGCCCTGCTCGGTGAACAGGTCGACGGCGGCCACGACCAGGCGTTCGCGCGCACCCGGTTCCCATCGACCCATGCGGACATCCTAGCGACGGGACTTTTGTCCCATCACTTTGCTACCGTGATGGGACAAAAGTCCCGTCACTGGGAGGGTTCCCATGCGCGTCTTCATCACCGGCGGCACCGGTCTGATCGGGTCCGCCGTCGTCGCCGAACTGCTCGACCACGGCCACACCGTCCTCGCCCTCGCCCGTTCCGACGCGTCCGCGCGCGCCGCCGAGGCGAACGGAGCCGAGCCGCTCCGGGGCGCCCTCGCCGACCTGGACGTCCTCCGCGCGGGCGTCGCGAAGGCCGACGGCGTGGTCCACCTGGCGTTCGCCAACGACTTCAGCGGCCCCGACGCCCTGGCGGCGGCGGTCGCCGAGGAAACGGCGGCCCTGGAGACCCTGGGGCGGGAGCTCGTCGGCAGCGACCGGCCCCTCGTCACCGTCTCGGGCACGCCGTGGGTGCCGGGCCGCGTCTCCACGGAGGCCGACCCGCCCGCGACCGAGGGGCCGGTCGGCGGTCGCGGGCGCGCCGTCGCGGCGGTCCTGGACCTCGCCCCGCGCGGGGTCCGGAGCACGGCGGTGCGGTTGCCGCGCACGGTGCACCACCGCGGCGAGGGCGGGTTCGCCGGGCTGCTGACGACCACCGCACGGCGGACCGGGGTGTCCGGCTACCCCGGCGACGGCGCTCAGCGGTGGCCCGCCGTGCACGCGCTCGACGCGGCGGTGCTGTTCCGGCTCGCCCTGGAATCGGCACCGGCCGGGACGTCCTGGCACGCGGTGGCCGACGAGGGCGACGAGGTCCGCGCCATCGCGGCGGTCATCGGTCGGCGGCTGGGCCTGCCGGTCGCGTCGGTGCCCGAGGAGACCTACGGCCCGCTCGGCCCGATCTTCGCGACCGACCAGCCCTCGTCGAGCGCCCGCACCCGGCAGGCGCTCGGCTGGGAGCCGAGGCACCCGAGCCTGCTGGAGGACCTGGAGAACGTGCGGCCCTGACCCCGCCGCCCGCCCATCAGATCCGTGAATCGGCCCATCGGACTCCGCGAGGGCGTGATCACCCGGAAGCGCCACCCGGCTCCCGAGCCGGGTGGTTCGATGGGGGTTTCGCCCACCGCGGCAGGGAGCACGGATGTCGACGCAGTTCTTGGGGAACCACCCGATCCCGCCCGAGGTGTCGGTCGCGGCCTCCGAGAGGGGGCTGGGCCGGGCCAAGGCGGTGCACCGGGTGCCGCACCGGGTGGGCACCGCCGAGGAGGCCGCGAAGGAGAAGGGCGCCGATCTCCGCAACGGTCTGCTCGTCCTCGCCGGGATCTCCGCTCCGCTGGTCATCGCCCTGCTCCTGTGGTGGGTGACCGGGAGCATCGGCCTCGGCACCGGCGTGGGCCTGGTGCTGACGGTCGTGGGCTGGGGCGTGCACCACCTCATGGACCGGGACGACGACGAGGACACCGGGGAACGCGACCGCGTCTACGTGTTCGGCGAGGGTTTCGCGCTGCCCGCGCGGGACGGGGTTCCCGCCCGCGCGGTCACCTGGGCCGAGGTCGAGGCCGTCCACCGCGGCGTGACCGACACCTACGTCGACGGCAAGCACGTCATCACCGTCCACGCCTACCGGCTCGTGCTGCCCGACGGTGAGCTGGTCGTCTTCCGGGGCGTCGAGCAGCCGGGCAAGATGTCGCGCACCGACGTCGTCGCGCTGGGACCGGTGCTCCAGAAGGAGGTCTCCGAACGGCGACTGCCACCGGCGGTCGAAGCGATCAACGCGGGCCGGACCGTCGACTTCGGGCCGCTGGCCCTCTCCGCGTCGGGTGTCACCACCCCGAGCGGCCTCGTGCCGTGGAACTCGGTCCGCGAGCTGTCGACCGGGGCGGGCCAGGTGGTGCTCGCCTCGGCGGGCCGCAAGCCGGGGACCTACCCGATCTTCGACATCCCCAACTTCGAGGTGTTCTGGACGCTGGCCCAGACCCTGCGCGCACAGCGCTGACCCCGATCACCGCGCGCCGAGCGCCGGCACCAGTGCGGCGCGCAGCAGGGGCGGGTCGTCCCCGGCCAGGTTGGCACCGCTGGTGATGTGGACCCGGTGTCCTCGAACGACCGGTGGTGCCCTGGAGGCCGCCGTCGGCGTCCAGCAGGGTCTCGTGCGAGCCGTCGGGGTCCACCCGCACGAGCCTGTTCGCCTGGTTGAGCGCGGCGAGGATCTCGTTCCCGCGACCGGTGAAGTCGAAGTCGTCGACCCCCTCCAGCCCGGTGGCCCTGACCTCGGCGCGGCCCGCGGCGCCTCCGTCGGTCAGCGGGAGGCGGACGATCGTGCCGCGGTCGGAGTTGCTCGCCCGCACGGCACCGTCGTGGACCTCGGGCCGTTGGCGCCGACGAGGCCGTTCGGCGCCAGGTCCACGGGATGGCTCCCGCGCGACCGGGCGGCCAGGACCCGTCGATCCCACCCGCTCCCTGCGGGCCCGGAACTCGTGGGTGCCGGAGCCGACCAGGTTCCTGGCGCGATCGTCCTGGACCGCGGCACCGGGCGGAGCGGTGACCCGGTTCCCGTCGCGCACCCGCACGAAGACCCCGCCCGTCGCGCCGACGGGCGGGCTCACCCGCGGCGTGCGGCGGTCCCGGTCGCGGGTCCAGGACGAGCCGTGCGGGCGACCGCACCGTCCTCAGTGGACTGGAACGGGGCGGGGCTCGGCGGTGCGTAGGCTTCCCGCCATGCGCGAAACCCGCCGTCGGCTGGTCTGGCTCGTGCCCTGTGCACTCCTGCTGCTCCTCCCCTCGGCCGCCGCTCCGCCGGGGGCGTTCGTCCTCGCCCTGACCGCGACCGCCGTCCTGTTCGCGGCGCTGTGGCGCTGGCCCGCCGGACGGGTCGGGCTCGCCACCGCGGTGGTGGCGGCCTCGGTGGTGTCGCTCGTGGTGGACGTGGTCCACGGCGGCCGGGCCAGCCTCGCCCTGCTGTGGATGCCGTTCGAGTTCGCCGGTCTGCTGGTGCTGCTCGGGCGCGCCGTCCGGCTGGTCCCGGCCGGACGTGTCGTCGCCGTCGCCGCGCTCCCGGTCGTCGCCGCTCTGGCGCTGCCGCTGCGGTTCACCCTGCACGAGTCGCCGATCAGGTGGGACACGTCGGTGCTCGGGTTCGTGCTGGTGCCGTTCCCGCTGGCCGTGACGATCGGGATCGGGGTGTACCTGCGGGGCCTGGACTCCCGCCGGGTGGAGGCGGTGGCCGAGGCGACGGTGCGGCAGCGGCTGGAGATCGCCGAGCTGCTGCACGACTTCGTCGCGCACGAGGTGACCGGGATCGTCGTGGAGGTGCAGGCGGCGCAGTTCGTCGACTTCGACGAGGCCGAGGCGCGGGCGGCGTTCGCGCGGGTCGAGGAGGCGGGGCTGCGGGCGCTCGACTCCATGGACCGCGCGGTGGCGACCATGCGCGAGGGCCCGAGGGCCGAGGGGGCCGTCGGCCTGGGCGACGTGCCCGAGCTGGTCGGCCGGTTCACCGGGTCGGCCGTCCGCTGCGAGCTGGCCGACGCCGCCGTGGGCAGGCTCGACCCGGTCGCGGACGGGGTGGCGTACGCGGTGGTGCTGGAGGCGCTGACGAACGTCCGCAGGCACGCGGCGGGCGCGTCCTCGGTGCGGGTGGCGGTGGACCTCGTGCCGGGGCGGGGGATCGAGGTGTCGGTCGTCGACGACGGCGGCGCGCGGGGCACGACCCGTGCGGGCGGCGGCAGCGGGCTGGCCGGGTTGCGCGAGCGCGTCGAGGCGGTCGGGGGCGCGGTGAGCGCCGGTCCGCACGGCTCGGGGTGGCGGGTGGCCGCCGTGTTCCCCGTGCGGTGATCCGTTCGCCGATCTCTGCCGAACGGCAGATGTCCGATCCGCGGGGCCGCCGGAAGCTGGGGAAGCCGACAGATCCCCGACCTCCGGAGCGACAGTGCCACCACAGAGGACAACCGCGACAGCCCTGACCGCCCTGCTGGTGGCCGCACTGGCCGGGTGCCAGGGCGGGGGTTCCGCCACGACCGACTCCCGGTCGTTCGACTTCACCGCGGACAGGCTGGTCATCGACTCCCGCGAGGTGGGCCTCGTCGTCGACCAGGGCGCGGCGGGCTCGGTGCGGGTCGACCGCACGCTCACGGGCAAGGCCGCCGACGCGGGCGCCGCCGCGCTGGCCCTGGAGAACGGCGTGCTGCGGGTCGGGGTCGACTGCGGCGGCGTCACCCTGACCTGCGAGGCCGAGCACGTCGTGCGCGTGCCACCCGGTGTCGCCGTCGAGTTCCGCGGCTCCGGGAGCCGGGTGCGGGCCGAGGGCCTCACCGGTGACGTCACGGCGACGCTGACCGACGACGCCACGATCGCCCTGGCCGAGCCCAGCGGCACGCTGTCGTTGGACGCCACGGACAGCAGCATCACCGTCACCGCCGCGACCTCGCCGTCGGTCACCGCCGTCACCGCGGTCGACGGGGACGTGTCGCTCCAGTTCGCCTCCCCGCCCCAGCGGGTCGAGGCCCGGTCCGCGGGCGGTCACGCCGCCGTCGTGCTGCCCGCGGGACCGGAGACCTACCAGGTCGACGCGGCGGGCGCGCAGCCCGTGGCCCACGACCCGGCCAGCACCAGGACCGTGGTCGCGCACGCGGGCGACGGCCGCGCGACCGTGACGAAGGCGGGGTAGCGCCGTGCTCGAACTCCTCGACGTCACCAAGGTCTACCGCGGCGGCAAGCGGGCGGTGGACGGCGTCACGCTGACGCTCAACCCCGGCATGATCGGCCTGCTCGGCCCCAACGGCGCGGGCAAGTCCTCGCTGATGCGCGTCGCCTCCACCGTCACCCGCCCCACCTCCGGCCGGGTCCTGTTCCGGGGCACCGACGTGGTGTCCCACCCGAACGCGCTGCGCGAGGTGCTCGGCTACCTGCCGCAGGACTTCGGCGTCTACCCGAACCTGACCGCTCGGGAGTTCCTCACCTACCTGGCCGCGGCCAAGGGGCTCTCGGCCCGCTCCGCCAGGGCCCGCATCGACGAGCTGCTCCAGCTCGTGAACCTCACCGAGGCGCTGAAACGACCGCTGGGCAAGTACTCCGGCGGCATGATGCGCCGGGTCGGCATCGCCCAGGCACTGCTCGGCGATCCGCAGGTGATCATCGTCGACGAGCCGACCGCCGGTCTCGACCCGGAGGAGCGGGTGCGGTTCCGCAACCTGCTGAGCGACCTGTCCGCCGAGCGCGTGGTGCTGCTGTCCACCCACATCGTCTCCGACGTCGACTCGGTCGCCGCGGACATCGTCGTGGTCGCCCGAGGCAGGCTGCTGCGCCGCGGCGCGCCGGAGGACCTGCTGCGCGACGTCGACGGCCAGGTCTGGGAGGCCACGGTGGCCGCGGCCGAGGTCGCCGCCGTGCGGGCCGTGCACACGGTCAGCCGCGTGGTCCGCACCACGGCGGGCGTCCGGCTGCGGATGCTGTCGCCGTCGCGCCCGTCGGCCGCCGCCGAACCGGTGGCACCGGACCTGGAGGACGCGTACCTCAGCATCATCAACGGTTCCACCGCGGCGCACGGGGTGGTGCGGCGGTGATCGCGCTGGTGCTCGGCGACTTCCGCGACCGGGTGCGCAGGCCCGCCTGCGCGGCGACCCTGCTGGCGGCGGTCCTGCTCGGCTACCTGGCCGTCCCCGCGTCCGACTCGCAGTGGACGATCGTGCAGCTCGGTCCCTACCGCGGCCTGTACACCAGCGCGTACGTGGGCACGGCCACGGCGCTGGCGAGCACGCTCTGGTTGCTGCTGGGCGGTTTCTACGTCGTGCGCAACACGATCGCCCGCGACGAGCGCACCGCCGTCGGGCTGCTGCTGGCGGCCACGCCGCTGCGCACCCCCGCCTACCTCGCGGCCAAGCTGCTCAGCAACGTGCTGGTGCTGACGTCGATGCTGGTCGTGCTGGCCGGGACGGCGCTGGTGATGCAGTTCGCCCGCGGCGAGTCGACGTCGGTCGACCTCGGTGCGCTGCTGCTGCCGTTCGCCGTGATCGCCTTCCCGGCCGTGGTGCTCACCGCGTCCGCGGCCCTGTTCTGGGAGTTGACCCCGGTCCTGAAGACCGGAACGGGCAACGTCGTCTGGTTCTTCTGCTGGATGGTCGTCGCGATCGGCGGCCAGAGCCCGTCCGCGCCCCTGGGCGGACTCGGGGTGAGCGACGTCGTCGAGTCGCTGGGCGCTGACATGGCGGCCGAGGGCCTGGACGTCACCGGCGCGGAGTTCAGCCTCGGGCTCACCGCGCTGGACGCGCCGCTCATCCCGTTCGAGTGGTCCGGGTTCACGCCCGACCCCGGCTTCCTGGTCTCGCGGCTCGTCGTGATGGGCGTCGTCGTGGCGCTCGCGCTGCTGCCGGTGGTGTGGTTCGCGCGCTTCGACCCGTCGCGCGACGCCGGGTCCGAGCCGGAGCGGCCCGACACCGGTCTCGACGTGCCGATCCTGGTCGAGTCCGGCGCGTTCGACGTCCGCGGCGGGCTGACGACGGTGGTGCGGCGGGGGAGCGCGGTCGCGGCGTTCCCCCGGCTGCTGGTCGGTGAGCTCCGCGTGCTGCTCCAGGGCGTGTCGAGGTGGTGGTGGATCGGCGCCGCGCTGGTCGCCGCCGTCACGGTCGCCGTCCCGCTCGCCGGGGTGAGCAGGGTGCTGCTGCCCGTGGCGTGGCTCTGGCCGGTGCTGCTGTGGTCCCGCCTCGGCACCCAGCGGCACGAGTTCGACGTCCAGGCCATCCTCGCGCCGTACCCCTCGGTCCCGCTGCGGGCGGTCGCGGAGTGGTCGGCGGGCGTCGTGCTCACCGCGGGGACCGGTGCGGCGGCAGCGGTCCGGATGGTGCTCGCGGGTGATTCGGCAGGCGTGGCGGCGTGGGTGGCCGCGGTGCTGTTCATCCCGTCGCTGGCCCTCTTCCTCGGTTCGGTCAGCCGCACGCACCGCGTGTTCCAGGCCGTCTACGTCCCGATCTGGTACGCCGGGATCAGCGGGCTGCCGGTGCTCGACCTCATGGGTGTCCTGCGCGCCGAGGACGGGAGACCGCTCGGCCCGCCCGCGCCCCTGGTCGCCGCCCTGGGTGTCGCGCTGGTCGCGGTGGTGGTGGCGTTCGCGGGCCGCCGACCACGCTGAGTAGCGCGGTTCGGCCGGATGGTGATTCACCCGTTCAGGCCGTGCCCCGCTGCTAACGGAGGG
The DNA here is from genome assembly GCF_057122925.1 of Umezawaea sp. Taxonomy (NCBI): domain Bacteria; kingdom Bacillati; phylum Actinomycetota; class Actinomycetes; order Pseudonocardiales; family Pseudonocardiaceae; genus Umezawaea; species Umezawaea sp. The sequence goes on from NZ_DBNGPQ010000096.1 coordinate 82,837, forward strand.
CCCCTCCCCGCGACTCCAGGGACATCAGGCGCGCCTGGTGGTGCCGGGCGGTCGGGGCAGGAGGGCGGGTCACGATGGCCGTCGAGTTCACCGTGCGCGGCAAGGGGGTCGCGGAGCGGTCGGACCGGGACGACTTCGCCGAGCTGTACGGCGACGACGTCCGGTACGAGGTCAGGGGCGAGGTCCGGCTCACCGGCGTGAGCCGGGGCGAGGCCGAGGCGGTCGCGCTCGACGGTGAGGACTCCGACGTCGTCGAGGTCGAGGACTCCGACGGCGTGGTGACCTTCCACCGGGCCGGGGGACTGGTCGAGCGCGCGGGCGGCGGCGACCTGACCGCGTACCTCGACTCCACCACGCGCGGCGGGGGCGCGCGGCTCGCCGCCGTGCGGCGCTCGGCCGTCGCGGTGCCGCAGGACGTGCGGGAGGCGGTCCGCGTCGTCGACGCCGCCGTCGGCGCGCAGGTGAACCGCTCCGGTCTCATCAGCGCCGCGGTCGACCTGGCCGTGCGCCCGCTGTTCGACGAGGCGGCGAGGGCCGCGATGCGCAAGGTGGTCGACTGGATCGACGAACCGGTGTCGCCGGGGGACCACGTGCCCGACGCGGTCTGGCGGCGCAGGCCGAAACCCCGTGGCGTGTACCAGATCGGCGAGGACCTGCGCCTGGCCAGGACCGGTCCCCTCAAGTCCGCGCCGCCGTCCGCCGACGACCCGTTCCTGGTGCTGCTGCACGGCACGTTCTCCCACACCGAGGGCGCCTTCACGGCCCTGCGCGACACCGCGGAGTGGAGGGCCGTCGCGGCCCGCTACCGGGGCAGGATCCTCGCGGTCGAGCACGCGACCCTCGGCCTCACGCCCGCGCAGAACGCCCTGCACGCCGCCGCCCACCTGCCGGAGGGCTCCCGGCTGCACCTGATCAGCCACTCGCGCGGCGGGCTCGTCGGGGAGGCGCTGAGCTACGCGGCGAAGCACCGGCCGGTCCTGGACACCTTCCCCGACGGCCACCCCGACCGCGACGCGCTGCCGCGGCTGCGCGAGGTGCTCGTCGACCGCGGCGTCACCGTGGAGCGCTTCGTCCGGGTCGCCTGCCCGGCCAGGGGGACCACGCTCGCGTCGCACCGCGTCGACCGGTGGGCGTCGTTCCTGTTCAACGTCTTCACCCTCGTGCCGGGGCTGCGCGAGACCGGGATCGCCGCGCTGGTCAAGAAGTTCCTCCTGACGTTCCTCGAACAGCGCACGGACCCGCGGATCGTGCCGGGGCTCGAAGCCCAGATGCCGGAGTCGCCGTTCCTGCGGATGCTGCTGTCGGCGCAGTCGCTCGACGACGGGCTCGGCTCGATCGCGGGCGACGTCCAGGGCGCGGGCATCGCGCGGAGGCTGCTGACCCTGGGCGCCGACCTGTTCTACCGCGAGGACCACGACTACGTCGTGCCGACGTCCTCGATGTCCGGCGGCGCCACCCGGACCACGCCGCGCACCAGGTCCTTCCAGGGCGGGGACGTCAACCACGGCGCGTACTTCGCCAACCCGGACAGCAGGCGCGCCGTGAAGGCGTGGCTGGAGGCGAAGCCGGGGGAGGCGGTCGAGGGGTTCGAGCCGCGCGTCGCGCCCCGGTCCCAGGGGCGTCGGGGCGGTGTCGACGCCGCCGTCCAGGGCGAGGTGCTGCTGGTGCCGGACGTGTTCGGCTGCGCGCTGAGCCAGGGCGGTCTGCCGACGTGGCCGGACGTGTCGCGGTTCGTCGGCCTGCGCGCGGAGCGGGTGCTGACCGGGCAGACCAGGCCGGAGGCCCTCGTCCCGGCCTACGCGGAGCTGGAGGGCGTGCTGGGGGAGCGCCACCGGGTCGTGCCGTTCCCGTACAACCCGCGCGTGAGCTTCGAGCAGTCGGCGGCCCGGCTCGCCAAGCACCTCCGCGCACGGGTCGACGGCGGTGGGGCGCCGCACCTCGTCGCGCACGGCACGGGCGCGTTCGTCGTGCTCGGCGCGCTGGGGACCGACGGGCTGCACGCCGCCTGGCGCGCCGCCGGTGGCCGCGCGGTGCTGCTCGGGCCGCCGCTCGACGGCAGCCCGCTGGTCGAGGCGCGGCTCGCGGGCCGCGACGAGCTGACCGCGGCCATCGCCCTGCTGGACGGCGGGGCCACCACCGAGGAGGTGGGCTCGTGGCTGGGGACCTGGCCGACGCTGACGGCGCTGCTGCCGGGCGCGGCGGCCGAGAGGGCGGCCCTGCTGCCCGCCGACTGGAGCGGCATCAGCGCCGTGCACGGCACCGCGGACCAGACCGTGTCCGGCGGGACCGCGGCAGGCGGGTTCACGGTCTCCTCCGACGGCGACGGCTTCGCGCCGCACACCGGCCGCCGGGTGCGCGGACCGGCCACCTGGTACGCGCTCGTCCCGCACGCCGACCTGCCCTCGGACCCCGACGTCGCGGCGGTCGTGCTGGACCTGCTGGCCGGCCGGTCGCCCGCCAGGATGCTGACGTCGCCGCCCGCCGGGTCTCCCCGCGAGGCCCCGATGCCCGACCCGCGCGGACGGCTGCTGCTGCCCACCGACGACGAGGTGGTCCGGACGGCGTGGGGCGGCGGACGGTCGACCGCGCGGCAGGCCCTGCGCGTCTCGGTGGTGCACGGCCACCTCGGCTCGGTGCGCGGTCCCGTCCTGGTCGGCCACCAGGACGGGACCTCCATCGGCGGCGCCGAGCGGGCCGTCGACGACCACCTGAACAGGGCCCTCGAACGACGGCTCGACATGAGGCAGTACCCCGGCCCGCTGGGCACGTGCGAGGTGTTCGGGAACGCGGACGGCCCCGCGGCGGTGGTCATCGGCGTCGGCGACGCGGGCGACCTCACGCCCGGCGCGTTGACCGCGGGCGTCATCCAGGCCGTTCTGCGCCTGGCCGCCGTCCACGAGGACCGGGCGCTGCCGGACGTGCCGCCACCGCCGCTGTCGGTCTCCGCGGTGCTGATCGGCACCGCGCTGGTGCCCCCGATGCCCGTGGAGAACTCGCTCAGCGCGATCGTGACCGGTGTCCGGCAGGCGAACCGGCGGCTGCGCGACCTGCGCGCCGGGGCGTTCGTGGAGGAGCTGAGGATCGTCGAGCTGTACGAGGAGCGGGCGATCCAGGCGACCAAGGCGGCGACGCAGCTCGCGCGCTCCCTGCACGGCGAGGTCGTCGTGGAGCGCCTGATGCTGGAGAGCGGCGACGGCGAGTCCGGCCTGCCCCGGCCCGACTACCACGACGACATGTGGCGGACGGTCCGCATCGTCGCCGCCGACCCCGAGGACCGCGTCCACGTGCACGACCACCTCGTCGAGCTGTCGTTCACCAGCATCGGCAGGCACGCCCGCGCCGAGCAGCGGGTGAACACCAGCCAGCGCGGGCTGCTCGACGAGCTCGTGGCCGAGGCGGTCGCGGACGTCAACCCGGACGCGCAGCTGTTCAACACCCTCTACGAGCTGCTGGTCCCCACCGGGCTCAAGGGGCAGGGCTACGGCAGCGAGCACCTGATGGTGGTCGTCGACGAGCAGGCGGGCGTGCTGCCGCTGGAGATGCTCGCCACCCGCACGGAGGACGAGGGCGTGCTGCCGCTCGCCGTGCAGGTGGGCGTGATCCGGCGGCTGGAGAGCCGCACGTTCACCGAGCTGACGCGACCGTCGTCCGGCAACGCCGCGCTGGTCGTCGGCGACCCCGCGGGCACCGGCCTGCCCCGGCTGCCCGGCGCGCGGGCCGAGGCCCACCACGTGCGGGAGCTGTTGCAGGGCATGGGGTACGACGTCACGTCGATCATCCCCGGCGAGGACGCGGAGGAGGACGTCGTCGACATCCTCAACGCCCTGTTCCGCCGCGACTACCGCATCGTCCACATCACGGGCCACGGCCACCACGACCCGGCCGACCCCACCCGCAGCGGCGTCCGGATCGGCCACGACGCCTACCTGGGCGCGCTGGAGATCGCGAAGATGCGCACGGCGCCGGACCTCGTGTTCGTCAACTGCTGCCACACCGGCGCGATGGGGCGGTCCGGCGAGCCGGTGCGGGCGGACCGCCTCGCGTCGAGCGTGGCGCGGCAGCTCGTGGAGAACGGGGTGCGCGCGGTGATCGCCGCGGGCTGGGCGGTGGACGACGCCGCGGCCGAGGCGTTCGCCGACGCGGTGTACGGGGAGCTGCTGGGCGGTCGCGACCTGGGCATCGCCACCCTCGAAGCCCGCAAGCGCGTGTACCGGGACTTCCCGTCCACCAACACCTGGGGCGCCTACCAGGTGTACGGACCGCCCGCGTTCCGCCTCGACCCGGCGAGCAGGCGGACCCCCGCGCCGGAGCGGCCGGTGGCCCGCCGCGAGTTCGCCGACCGCCTCGACGACCTCAAGCGCCGCGCCGCGGGCTGCCGCGACGACGAGGTGGGCGTGCTGGCCGACGAACTGCGCGAGCTGCTCGCCACCGTGCCGTCGGACTGGCTGCGGGGGCAGGAGCGGTCGCGGACCGGCGACGTGTGGATGCTGCTCGCGCACTACCGCGAGGCGGTCGACTGCTACGAGACGGTCCGCCGCGAGTGGGACGCGGTCGGGTCGGTCAAGAGCCTCGAACAGCTGGTCAACGTGCAGGCGAAGTGGGCGGTGGAACGCGCCCGGCACCCCGACGGGCCTGGTCCGGACGCGGCCGTGCTGCTGGCCGAGGCCGAGAGGTCGGCGAACCTGCTCATCCAGCTCGGCGAGACGCCCGAGCGGTACTCGCTGCTGGGCGGCGTGGCCCGCAGGCGCGCGCGGTGCGTGCCGCCGGACCGGCAGGCCGACCTCACCGCCGCGCTGGTCGCCGCCCGCGACGCCTACCGCCGTGCCGTCGAGCTGCACCACGAGCGGACCGGCGAGGTCGACTTCTACCCGGCGCTCAACGAGGTCGTGCTCGGCTGGCTGGTCGGCAGGCGGTGCCCCGAGCAGCCGCTGGACGAGGACCGGGCGCGGACGCTGATCGCGCGGTCGCGGGAGGCCGCCGCGAGCGCCCGGCGGGCGGACTTCTGGGCTCAGGTGACGGAGCCGGACGCGGCTCTGGCCGAGGCGCTGCTCGGAGGCACGCTGCCCGCTGAGGTGGATGCCATCGCGAAGGCGTACGCGAGGGCGTTCGTCCGGTCGAGTCGTCGTGACCGGGCCACCGTGGGGGAGCACGTCGACGTCCTGGTTCGCGGGTTGCCGTCGTCGTGCGAGCGGGACGTGGCGGCGTTGCGGGACCTGCGGGCCAGGTTGGCCGTGCCGACCGCGTGAGCGGACGGGCGCGTTCGTCCGATGTGGAGGATTTGCCCGATCACCGGTGCCCCGCGGGTGGAACCGGTGGGCCGTCCGCGGCGTCCTGGACGTGGAGCGGTGTTGGCGTGCGTCGCCGGAATCGGCGAAGATCACGACCGCTCGACGAAAGGGGCACCGGATGACTGACCGCGGCGACCGCATCGTGGCCGTCCTCGAAGACGCGTTCGAGGACCTGATGTCCGCCGATCCGGCCGCGTTCCGGCACAAGTTCCGGAAGATGGCGGCCGAGCCGTTCGCGTTCTACCGGGGCAGCGCGTGCCTGTTCTACGCCGACATGGCCGAGGAGCCGGACGAGTGGGCAGACGAGCGGACCGGTCGGGTGTGGATCCAGGGCGACCTGCACGCGGAGAACTTCGGGACCTACATGGACGCCTCGGGGACGTTGGTGTTCGACGTCAACGACTTCGACGAGGCCTACCTCGGGTCGTTCACCTGGGACGTGCGGCGGTTCTCGGCGAGCATGGCGCTGCTCGGGTGGCGCAAGGCCCTGCCGGACAAGATCATCGAAGACCTGGTGCGGACCTACGTCACCTCCTACGTCGGGCAGGTCCGGTCGTTCGCGGAGAACCCTGGCGACGAGCTGTTCAGCCTGCGCCTGGACAGCACGGAAGGCGTGCTGCACCAGGTGCTGCTGCGGGCCAGGCTCGCGACCAGGGTCGAGCTGCTCGACGAGACGACCGTGGTCGTCGACTACGAGCGGCACTTCCGCCGCGACCGCTCGGGCGTGCGGGAGCTGGGTGAGGAGGAGCGCGCGACGGTGGAGCGGGCGTTCGCCGCGTACCTGGAGACCATCCCCACCGGCAAGAGGGCCAGCAGCAGCCTCACCTACGCCGTGAAGGACGTGGTGGGGCGCAGCGGGTTCGGCATCGGCTCGGCCGGGCTGCCCGCGTACAACGTCCTGGTGGAGGGCCGCACGCAGGCGCTGGAGAACGACGTGGTCCTGTCGATGAAGCAGGCGAACGTGGCCGCGCCCAGCCGGATCGTCCGCGACGAGCGCATCCGGGAGTACTTCACCGACCACGGCCACCGCACCGCGGTGTCGCAGCGGGCGTTGCAGGCGCACGCCGACCCGTGGCTCGGGCACACGCGGGTGGACGGCGTGGGCTACGTCGTGGCGGAGCTGTCGCCCTACGTCTCGGACCTCGACTGGTCGGACCTGACCGAGCCCGCGGACATGCTGCCGGTGCTGGGCTACCTCGGCCGCGCCACGGCCAAGATGCACTGCGTGGCCGACTCGGACTCCGAGCAGACGCTGGTCGACTTCCAGTGCGAGGAGGCCATCGCCGCCGCCATCGGCGACCGCGACGAGGAGTTCGCCGATTCGATCGTGGAGTTCGCCCTGCGGTACGCCGCGCAGACCCGTGAGGACCACCGGCTGTTCGTGGACGCGTTCCGCGACGGGCGGATCAGGGGGGTCGGGTCGACCGAGGCGTCGTGACCCGCCGAGCTACCGCGCGGAGGAGTTGACCCGGCGGATCCACAGCAGGCCGAGGACGGGCAGGACCAGCGGGATGAAGCCGTAGCCCTGCCCGAACCCGGACCAGACGGTGGCGTCCGGGAAGGCGTCGGGAACGACGAGGCTCACGGTGCCGACGACGAGCACGCCCACCAGTTCGACCGCGCAGGAGACCAGCGCGACCCGGCGGGACGTGCCGTCGCCGCGGGCCAGCGCCACGGTGGCGAGCACGTAGACGACGGCCGCGAACGCGGACAGCAGGTAGGGCAGCGGCGCGTCGGAGAAGCGGGTGCCGATCTGCACGGCCGAGCGGGCGGTCGCGGCGAGCGCGAAGATCCCGTAGACGGCGATCAGGAGCCGGCCGGGGCCCGACCGGGTCGCCTCGGCGAGGTCGGTCGTCGGCTCAGGCATGGCCCGCCCAGATCTGGGTGAGGCGCAGGATCATCGCGGGCACGCTCAGGCAGCCGACCAGCAGCACGCCGGGGCCGAACCGGGTGCGCTCGGCCAGCGCCCACACCACGGCGACGGGCACGACGACCACGGGGCCGAAGAGGTACCCGACGAAGGTCAGCTCGTCGATCTCCCGGTCCGCGCCGCTCATCCGCACCAGGCCGACGACGGCCTGGACGACCAGACCGATCTCCAGCAGCACCAGCGGGACGCCGATGGCCGTGGTCGGCGTGGAGCCGAGCGCGAGCGGCCGGTCGGCGATGACCATGGCGAGCGCGCCCGCGGCGATCAGCAGCGCGATGACCGTGAGCACGGTGGGCAGTACAGCGATCATGCGGATTCCTCGAACATCGACCGGGGACGCGGCCGTTCAGCTCCCGTCGTGCGGAACCCTACCCGGCGCGTCCCGACCGGCGTCCGGGGGCGAGATTTCAGCGGGTGTGCGGCTGTTGTTCGACCGCACGTCCACCACCTGCCGGTGGGGGCCGCCACCCTGACGTCCTCACCCGAACCCCTGGAGGAACCACCCCATGGCCGACGAACCCCGCACCGGCGACATCGGTCGGCGCACGCTGCTCCAGGCGGCGTTCGCCGTGCCCGCGACGGGCGCGCTGCCTGCCACCGCGAACGCCGGGGCGTCGGCCGGGACGTCGCCCGACGGGGACGGCTCGCGGTTCACGATCGCCGTCCTGCCCGACACCCAGTACCTGCTCGACGAGGGCGGGTCGGACCCCGAGCCGGTCCGCCACGCCCTGCGGGCGCTGCTGGAGCGGCGCGACGTCGTGTTCCTCGCGCACCTGGGCGACGTGACCGAGCACGGCACCGAGCGCGAGATGCGCACGGCCGACGCGGTGTTCCGCACGATCGACGGGCGGATGCCCTACAGCGTCCTGGCGGGCAACCACGACGTTCCCGGCGGTTCGGACGACCAGCGCGGGTCCACCCCGTACTCGCGGACCTTCCCGCCGGGCAGGTTCTCCCGGATGCCGACGTTCGGCGGCGTGGAACCCAAGGGGTACAACAGCTTCCACATCGTGAAGGCGGGCGGTCGGCAGTGGCTGGTGCTCGCGCTGGACTGGCGCGTGTCCGACCGCGGCCTCGCCTGGGCGCAGCGGGTCATCGACGACCACCGGACGCTGCCCGTCATCCTCACCACCCACGACCTCGTGTCCGCCGACGGCGGTCGGGCCGAGCTGTCCGCGCACGGGCAACGCCTGTGGGACAACCTGGTCCGGCGCAACGACCAGGTGTTCCTCACCCTCAACGGGCACTACTGGCCGCCCGGCCGCACCACCCTCACCAACGACCACGGCAACCCCGTGCACCTGCACGTCACCAACTACCAGGACCGCTACTACGGCGGCGCGGGCATGGTCCGGTTCTACACCTTCGACCTCGCCCGCGGCGTGATCGACGTGGAGACGTGCTCGCCGTGGCTGCTCACCCGCGGCGACACCGTCCCGGAGGTCGAGACCGCGCGGCTCACCGGCGACGCCGACCGGTTCTCGGTGGAGGTCGACTTCCGGACCCGCTTCGCCGGGTTCGCCCCGCCGGTCCTGCCGAAGCCCCGACCGGCGTCGGCCGTGCTGGTCGACGGCACCGTGGCGTACTGGCGGTTCGACACCGCGGGCCTGCCCGCCGCCGGGGCCGCCGGGCAGCCCGTGGCGCCCGGCAGCGTCGCCCGCGACCTGACCGGCAACGGCAACGACCTGACCGTCCAGCACCTGAACGCGAGCGGAACCGACGTGCTGACGTGGTCGGACGAGCACCACGACACCCAGCCCGCCCACGCGAGCCTGCGGTTCGGCGGGGCCCGCGACCCCGATCGCGGCGCGATCCTGCGCGCGGCCGAGTCGGCGCCGGTCAACCGGATGAGGTTCGAGTCCGGGTACACCATCGAGACCTACCTCAAGCTGCCCGAGCCGTTCGAGGGCGACCACGCGTTCATGGGCGTGCTGAGCTGGGAGGGCCGCAGCGGTGACGCGGGCAAGACCAGCGGCTGGTCGCCGGAGGAGCCGACGTGCAGCCTGAACGTGTCGGGCGAGCGCTTCCTCCAGTTCGTCGTCTACCCCGTGCCCACCGACGCCGACCCGACGTCGTGGAGCCACGCGATCCCGACCGGCCGGTGGACGCACGTGGCCGTGGTCAACGACGGGCGGCGCACCACGATGTACGTCGACGGCGCGAAGATCGCCCGGAACGCCTCGGAGGAGTCGAAGGGCATTTCGACGCTGGGGAAGCCGTTCGTGATCGGGGCGACGCAGTTCGCGTTGCGCTACGGGCACGGGTTCTACGGCTGGATCGGTGACACGCGGATCGTGGCCAGGGCTCTGCGGCCGGGGCAGTTCTTGACCGCGGTCCGGTAGCCGCGGGTGGAACTCCGGGTGAACGGACGGTCGACGGGGACCTGGAGCGGTGGTGGACCGTCGAGAATCCGGTTCTGCGGAGAGGAGTTCTCGTGGTCGTGCAGAGGGCGTTGCAGTCGGTGCTGGACTTCCTCGGGCCCGGCAACGTCGTGCTGGGCATCGTCCTGCTGATCGCGACGCCCTTCGTCGACCGCTTCCTCATCCGGCGCAAGCGGATCACCTACCGGGTGCTGTACAACTCGAAGATCGGGCTGGGGCTGGAGAAGCTGCACGACGGCACCGAGCCCGCCAAGGCCGGTCAGCGGCAGCTCTACCAGGTCTCCGAGCTGCTGGACCGGATGAGCATCGTGGTCATCCGCATCCGCAACACCGGCGGGTACGACATCGACGCCGACGACTTCGAGCGCCCGCTGTCGTTCACGTTCGGCCGCCGGGTCGTGTGGAACGCCCGCGTGTCCGAGGCGAGCACCGAGGAGATCCGCGCGCGGGTCAGGGCGGGCCTGCGGTTCTTCGGCGCAGGCACCGGGCCCGAGCCGGTGGAGCGCGACAGCCTCCGCACCGTCCGCGAACGGCTGCCGCTGTGGATGGCCAGGTGGACCGGTGCCGCGCAGAGCCCGCAGGTGGAGGTCGAGCAGCAGTGGCACGGCGTCCGCGTCGAGGACCTGGCGCTGCGGCGCAAGCAGAAGTTCAAGCTCGTCGTCATCCTGCGCGAGCCCGACGACAGCGGTGTCACCAAGGACATCGAGGCGTCGGGCAAGCTCAGGGACAGCGGGCTGCTCAAGGACGAGAAGCGCGAGCGGCTGGTCACCCTCCCCAGGGCGACCGGCGCGCTCGCCGTGCTGCTCACCGCGTTCCTGGTCCTCAGCCTGGTGTTCGTGCCCCCGCCCGCGGACTCGACGGTGGCGTGCGTCCCCGGCGTGCTGCGGGTCGAGGGCTCCAGCGTGTTCATGCCGGTCGCGCAGGCCGTGGCGCAGGACTACGAGCGCGTCTGCGGGAGCCGGGGCGCGCGGGTCGCGACCACGCCCACCGGCAGCGTCGAGGGGGTCCGCGCGGTCACGGCGCTCGGCCCCGACGACACGGGGCTGCTGGCGCTCGCGGACGGCAGGCAGGACACCGACGGCGCGACCCCGCACTCCGAGCAGGTCGGCATCGTCGTCTTCCACGTGATCGTGAACGCCTCGGTCGGACTGGACACCGTGACCACGGCCCAGCTGCGCTCGATCTACGACGGCACCACCACCGACTGGAACCAGGTGCGGGGAGGGGAGTCGCTGCCGATCCGCATCGTCGGCCGCGGCGGGGAGTCGGGCAGCCGGGAGCTGTTCGAGCAGAAGGTGCTCGGCACGGGTGAGGGCGAGCTGTCGTCCAACGGCTGCCGGACCAGGGACCGCGTCCCCGGCGCCGCGACGATCCGGTGCGAACGCGGATCCAACCCCGAGGTGGCGCGCGAGGTCGGCCGCACGGAGGGCGCGATCGGCTACGCCGACGCCCCGTCGGTGGCGCAGGCCCGCAAGGCCGATCCGCTGACCGCGCTCACGGTCGACGGCAAGGCGTTCGACCCCGCCGTGGGCGTCGAGTCCGGCTACTCGTTCTGGACCGTGGAGTACCTGTACACCAGGGCGAGGCCGCAGCCGGGGTCGCCCGCGGCGAGCTTCGTGGACTACCTGCTGCGGCACGACAGCGCCCGCGCCAGGCTGACCGACGCGGGCTACCTGCCGTGCACGACGTCCGAGGGCGCGCCGCTGGAGCTGTGCAACCACCGGTGAGGGTCAGATCCGGCCCGTTCCCGCACCCGCGGTGACCAGGGCCTTCACCTCGGCCGGCGGGTCGAGGGCGTAGGAGTAGTAGGCGCGCGGGTCCTCGACGGTGCCGCCGACCACGGGTTCGCCGCTGTCGACGTAGACGTTGTCCCGCTCGACGATGCTGCCCTTCGGGCCCGAGTAGCTGGTGGTCATCGGCTCCTCGACGTCCTCGAAGTAGTTGCCCTCGACCCAGCAGCCCGACCGGTTCTGGCACGCCACGCCCGTGTCGCTGTTGGCCACGTAGTAGTTGTTGAACACGTGCACCGGGTTGCCGAAGCGGGTGCGGGGGTTGCGCTGCGGCGTCCGGTCGAAGAAGTTGTGGTGGTAGGTGACCCTCAGGTGGCCGGTGTCCTGCGCGGCGTTGCCGTCGTCGTGGCCCAGCAGCATGTTCTTGGTGTGGTGGTGGGTGTGGTTCCACGACACGGTCACGTAGCTGGAGCCGCGCTTGACGTCGATCAGGCCGTCCTTGCCCGCCGACAGGTCGTTGTGGTCGATCCAGACGTGGTGGGAGAACATCTGCACGTTGATCGAGTCGTCGCTCGCGGCGCGGAACACCAGGTTGCGGATGATGACGTTGTGCACCGCGTTCGCCGGGGGAGTGGTCGCGTCGCCGACCGGGAGACCGATGTTCAGGCCGCCGCCGGTGATGCCGGACCCCGAGCCGACACCGATGACCGTCTTGTCCGACGACACGTCGTACATGCCCGCCGCCAGCGTGATCAGCCCCTGCACGCGCACCACCCCCGGCCCGTCGGCCTTGATCGCGGCGATGAGGTCGGCGGCCGTGGAGACCGTCACCTCCGGGCCGCCCGCGCCACCGGTCGTGCCGCTCTGGCCCAGCGCGGTCACCGAGGCGAAGCCGACCGGTCCGTCGGCCAGGGCCGTGGCGACCGGCTTGCCGACCCCGGCGCCAGCGCGGACCTTCGCGGGCACCGTGTTCGGGTCGTCCACGGTGTAGGGGTAGAACTGGCGCGGCTCGGTGACGGTGCCCGCCGCCTCCGGCGCGCCGGAGTTGACGAAGACGTTGTTCCGCTGCACCAGGCGACCGGGATCGCTCTCGAAGACCCGCACCTTCGTCGGCGAGGCCACGGTGTCGAAGTGGTTGCCCTCCACCAGCACGCCCGCGTCCATCGCGGTCGCGACGCCGTAGGAGTCGGTGCCGGTGATGCCCAGGTAGTAGTTGTTGAACACGTGCGCCGGGTCGGCGAACCGGACCCGCGGGTTGCGCTCGGCGGTGCCGTCGAAGAAGTTGTGGTGGTAGGTGACCCGCAGCTTGCCCCGGTCCTGGCCCCCGTTGCCGTCGGAGTGCCCGACCAGCGAGTTCTTCCGCTGGTCGTGGAAGTGGTTCCAGGACACGGTCACGTAGTCCGAGCCGCGCTTCACGTCGAGGGCGCCGTCGTGCGCGCCGGACAGGTCGTTGTGGTCGATCCAGACGTGGTGGGCGCCGTCGGTGATGTTGACGGCGTCGTCGCTCGCGCCGGTGAAGGTCAGGTTGCGGATGATGACGTTGCTGGTGCCGTCGACGTCCAGGCCGCCGCCGGTGATCCGCCCCGCGGTGCCGACGCCGACGATCGTCTTGTTCGACGCCACGTCCTGCATCCCGCTCAGCGCGATCGTGCGGTCCACCTGGACGACCAGCGGCTCCGCGCGCTCGACGTAGTCCCTGAACTGGCTCGCGCTGGTCGGGGTCACGACCTGGCCGCCCGCGCCGCCGGTCGTGCCGTCGCGGCCCAGCGCGTTCACCGACGCGAAACCGAGGGGGCCGGCCTCCGCGGCGATGACGGCCGCGGGCGTGGTGATCACCGACGTGACGCCCGCGACGAGCAGCGCGGCGAAGGCGAGGGTGGCTGTTCTCACGAGGTCCTCCCCTGGGTTCGGCCGACGCCCGCGCCCGCGCTGACGAGGGAGGGGACGGCGGTGGGGTCGTCCGGGGTGTAGGCGTAGTAGGTGCGCGGCTCGACGACCGTGCCGAGCGTCGCGGGCGTGCCGGAGCCGACGTAGACGTTGTTCCGCTCGACCACGCGGCCCGGTCCGCTCTCGTCGTAGCCGGAGTAGATCGGGTGGGCGACGTTCTCGAAGTAGTTGGCCTCGACCAGCACCCCGGCGTCCTCCGTGGACGCGACGCCGTAGAGGGTGTTGTTCCGGAAGTGGTTGTTGTAGACGTGGATCGGCTCGCCGAAGCGGACCCTCGGGTGCCGCTGGGCGGTGCCGTCGAAGAGGTTGTGGTGGAACGTGACCCGCAGCTTGCCGCGGTCCTGGCTCCCGTTGGCGTCGGAGTGGCCCAGCAGCGCGGTCTTGCTGTGGTCGTGGAACCGGTTCCAGGACACGGTGACGTAGTCCGCGCCGCGCACGATGTCGATCAGGCCGTCGGCGCCGCCGCTGAGGTCGTTGTGGTCGATCCAGATGTGGTGGGAGGACTGCTGGACGCTGATGGCGTCGTCGTCGGCCCCGGTGAACCGGAGGTTGCGGATGATGACGTTCTGCCTGCGGTACAGGTCCAGGCCGCCGCCGGTGATCTCGGCGTTCGAGCCGATCCCGACGATGGTCTTGTTCGACCGCACGCCCTGCTTGCTGCTGATCCGCATCACGCCGTCGACCTGGATCACGTACGGCTCGTCGCGGTCGCAGTAGTCCAGGAACGTCTCGGCGTCCCGCACCGTGACGACCGACCCGCCCGCGCCGCCCGTGGTGCCGTTCTGGCCGAGCGCGGTCACCCCGGCGAAGCCGTCGGCCGTGGCCCGGGGCGCCGCTGCCCGTGCCGTCGCCCGCGCCGGTCCCGCGCTCGCCGCCAGCGCGGTCGCCGCGGCGCCCGCGAGGAGGGTTCGTCTGCTGATGCCGTCCACGCGCTCTCCTCCTCAGACCTTGCCGACGCCCGCGCCCGCGGGCACGACCGTCGGGACCTCGGCCGCCCGGTGCGGCGTGTAGGCGTAGTAGGTGCGCGGCTCGACCACGGACCCGCGCACCTCGATCTCGTGGTTGCAGTCGACGAGCACGTTGTCCCTGGCGACCATCCGGCCGAGGTCGCCGCTGAAGTCGACCCGGCCGGGGTTGTTGACGCTGACGAAGTGGTTGCCCTCCAGCACCACGCCCGCGTTCATCGCGGAGGCGACCCCGTAGCTGTTGTCGCGGTAGAGGTTGTTGTAGACGTGCACCGGTTCGCCGAACCGGACGCGCGGGTTGCGCTGGTCGGAGCCGTCGAAGTGGTTGTGGTGGTAGGTGACCCGCAACCGGCCCACGTCCTGCGCGGCGTTGTCGTCGTCGTGGCCGAGCAGCAGCGTCTTGTCGTGGTCGTGGAACCTGTTCCACGAGACCGTGATGAAATCCGATCCGCGTTTGACGTCCACGGCCCCGTCGTCGCCGTTGGAGAAGTCGTTGTGGTCGATCCAGACGTGGTGGCTGAACATCTGCACGTTGACCAGGTCGTCGGTCGCGCCGGTGATCGTCAGGTTGCGGATGATCACGTTGTGCACGGCGTTCGCGGGCGGCGAGGTCACGTCGTCGTCCACCGGGAGGCCGATGTTCAGGCCGCCGCCGACCAGTCGTGCACCACTGCCGAGGCCGATGATCGTCTTGTCGGAGGCGACGTCGTGCATGCCGTCGCTGGAGCCGGTCGGCAGCGTGATCGTGCCGCTCACCTGCACCACCAGCGGTTCCGGGCGGGCGATGTGGTCGAGGAACTGGGCCGTGGTGGTCGCGGTGACCACGGCCCCGCCCGCTCCACCGGTCGTGCCCGCCTGGCCGAGGGCGGACACGCCCGCGAAGCCGTCGGCCGGTGCGAGTGGTGGTGGCGCCGCCGTGGCGGGCGGTGCGGCCAGCGTCGCGGCCAGCACCGCCACCACGGCGGCGACCCGCGGCAGGGCGCGGTCGATCCCGACGTGCGTTCCCATCTGGGAGGTCCTTTCGAGAAGAGCTTCCGGAGCGGTGGCGGCGTCGGGAAAGCACTTTCTGAATGTGGACCGTAATTGTTTGTTTCGGGCGTGTCAACGCCGTGTCACGTATGCGAACGGATTCACATCTGTGGATTCGTCGAATTCATTCGACGATTCACGTACGTGTTTTCGTGAATGAATCCACGTTGTTCGGAATACCGTTCTCCGGGATGGTCAGGCGTCCGGCGCGAGGGCGCGGACGCAGGTCGCGAGGTCGTGCAGGAGCCGCTCCTGCTCGGCCGCGGAGAACGGTGCCAGCATCCGCAGTTCGACGGCCCGCACGGCGGCGCTCGCGGCGGCCAGCAGTTCCTCGCCCGCGGGGGTGAGGCGGCTGGGCAGGGCTCGGCCGCGGGGCGCGGTCGCCGGGCGGGCGACCAGGTCGCGGTCCTGGAGGCCGCGCAGCACCAGGTTCATCGACTGGCGCGTGACGAACGCGCCGCGCGCCAGGTCGGCGTTGGACAGGCCGGGGTGCCGCGCGATCAGTTCGAGGCAGGCGTACTGCGGCACGGTCAGGTCCAGCGAGCGGAGGGCGGCGTCCATCGTGGTGCGCAGCGCCGCCGCCGCCCGCTTGAGGCCGTAGCCCACCGACTCGTCCAGCGGTCCGACCGCCTCCGCTTGCGCCATGTCAGCATCATGACATACGTTCTGCGTGTCAACACGCTGACATCCAACGGGAGGACCGCATGACCGTCACCGGACCCGACTTCCTCGCGCTCCAGGTGCGCGACCTCGACCGCGCGGCCGAGTTCTACGAGACCCACCTCGGGCTGCGCAGGGCGACCGCGTCCCCGCCCGGCGCGGTCGTCTTCGACACCGCGCCGATCCCGTTCGCGGTGCGCGAGCCGCTGCCGGGCGTCGACCTGGACGCGGCGACCCCGCGGCCCGGTCTCGGCGTCGCGCTGTGGTTGCGCTCCGACGACCCGCAGGCCCTGCACGACCGGTTGGCGGGCGAGGGCGTCCCGATCGTCGCGCCCCCGGTCCAGGGGCCGTTCGGGCGCACGTTCTCCTTCGCCGACCCGGACGGCTACGCGGTGACCGTCCACGGCGACGCCTGACGGGGACGTTCGCCCCGCTCAGGGGAAGGCGTGCAGGGCGCGGCGGATGACGGGGTCGAGCTGCCACCTCGTCGCCCCGCCCGCCGCCTGCACGGCCAGGCCCGCCGTGACGCTGACGAGGTACTTCGCCAGGTCGTCCGGGTGCTCGGTGCGGGGCAGGTCGCCGTCGACGACCGCGGTGCGGAAGCGGTGCGCCAGCCGGGTCTCGGCGGCGCGGCGGCACTCGGTCAGCAGGTCGGCGACCCGCCGCTGGTCCTCCGCGCCACCGGTCAGTCCACCCTGGACGGTCAGGCAGCCGTGGGGCTTGCCGGGGGCGGTGACGGCGGTCAGACCCGCGCACAGGTAGTGCTCGGCCACGGTGCGGGCGGTCGGCTCGGCGATGGCCGCGGCCAGGTACGCCATCTCGGTGTCGGCGTACCGCCGCAGGGCCAGGCGGAACGTCGCCTCCTTGTTGCCGAAGGCGTTGTAGAGGCTGGGTCGGTTGATCCCCATGGCGGCGGTCAGGTCGTCGAGCCGCGTGCCCTCGTACCCCAGGCGCCAGAAGACCTCGACGGCGCGGTCGAGGGCGTCCTCCAGGACGAACTCCCTCGGCCTGCCCGTCGTCGCCATCCGTCGCCGCCTTCGCGTCCACCGCACCGGCACGACGAATCGTAAGGTGATCACCCGCTCGCCGCTCGACTCGTTCGGGTGGCGCGGCGTTGATCGATCAAGGCGGGTCGGCCGTCCAGGCGTGCCGGTGAACCCCTTTGCCGGCCCTTGACTGTGCGGAGGCGGCATTTTAAGGTCCGGTTTCTCAGAAACTTTCACGTGGGGGTGCGAAAGTTTCGAAGTCAAGCCGTCGCAAGGAAGCGAGAGCCTGATGAAACCGACCCGTCTGGCCGCCGCGGCGTTCGCCGCCGTGGCGCTGTCGGTCCCGCTGACGCTCGTGGCCTCGGCCGCGCCCGTCGTCGACGACCGGTCGCCCGGTCACGCCAAGAAGGACACCCTGCGCCGGGCGGCGCCGAAGGGGTTCCACATCGGGACCGCCGTGGCGGGTGGTGGTCACCACGAGAGCCAGCCCTACCCCGACCCCTTCACCTCCGACCGCGAGTACCGCCGGGTGCTCGCCGCGGAGTTCAGCTCGGTGTCGGCCGAGAACCAGATGAAGTGGGAGTACATCCACCCGGAGCGCGACCGCTACAACTTCGGCATGGCCGACAGGATCGTGCGGTTCGCCAAGCAGAACAGGCAGGTCGTGCGCGGGCACACCCTGCTGTGGCACAGCCAGAACCCCGCGTGGCTGGAGGAGGGCGACTTCACGGCCGACGAGCTGCGCTCGATCCTGCGCGACCACATCAAGAGGGTCGTCGGCCGGTACCGGGGCGACATCCAGCAGTGGGACGTCGCCAACGAGATCTTCACCGAGACCGGCGAGCTGCGCACCTCGGAGAACATCTGGATCCGCGAGCTGGGGCCCGGCATCATCGCGGACGCGTTCCGCTGGGCGCACGAGGCCGACCCGAAGGCGAAGCTGTTCTTCAACGACTACGGGGTGGAGGGCGTCAACGCCAAGAGCGACGCCTACCTCGCGCTGATCGCGCAGCTGCGGGCCCAGCGCGTGCCCGTGCACGGCTTCTCGGCGCAGGCCCACCTGAGCACCCGCTACGGCTTCCCCGGCGACCTCCAGGCCAACCTGGAGCGCTTCGCCGCGCTGGGGCTGGAGACCGCGATCACCGAGCTGGACGTGCGGATGGACCTGCCGGAGAGCGGTGTCCCGACCGACGCGCAGCTCGCGCAGCAGGCCGACTACTACAACCGCACCCTCACCGCGTGCCTGAACGTCGACGGCTGCGACTCGTTCACGATCTGGGGCTTCACCGACAAGTACTCGTGGGTCCCGGTGTTCTTCGAAGGAGAGGGCGCGGCGACCGTGATGTGGGAGGACTTCTCCCGCAAGCCCGCGTACTCCGCCCTGCGGTCCACCCTCGCCTCGGCGTCCCGCCGCTGAGCGCCAGTCCCGAGTGGACGGTCGCGGGCGACCGCGGCCGTCCACGGACCCGGAGGTCCCCGTGCTGAAACGCTCCCTCGCCGCCGCCGCGCTGGTGCTCCTGCTGGCGCCACCGGCGACCGCCGAACCGCGCGCGGCGTGGGTCGGGGCGTGGGCGACCTCGCCCACCACCGTGCCCGCGTCGGACACGACGACGTTCGAGGACCAGACGCTGCGGCAGGTCGTGCACCTCGGCGTCGGCGGGTCGACCGTGCGCGTGCGGCTGTCCAACGAGTTCGGGACGCAGCCGCTGGTCATCGGGGAGGCGCGCGTCGCGCGCCGCGCGGGCGCGGGGTCCGCGGTCGAGCCGCGCAGCGACCGGCGGCTCACGTTCGGAGGGCGCGCCTCGGCCACCGTGCCACCGGGGGCGCCCCTGCTGAGCGACCCCGTCGCGCTGTCCGTGACCGCCGACTCCGACCTGGTCGTCAGCGTCCACCTGCCCCGCCGCACCCCGGCGACGACCGTGCACGCCTTCCCCTACCAGGACGGGTACCTGGCGGCGGGCAACGTCACCGGCCGCGCCGACATCACGCCGACCGCCGTGCTCGGCAAGTGGCACTTCCTCACCGGCGTCAGCGTCACGGGCAGGCGCGACGCCACCGTCGTCGCGTTCGGCGACTCGATCACCGACGGCGCCGAGACCACGCGCGGCGCGAACCGCCGCTGGCCGGACGTGCTGGCCAGGCGCCTCCAGGCGGTGCCCGCGCTGCGGCACCTCGGCGTCGTCAACGCGGGCATCAGCGGCAACCGCCTGCTGCACGACCCGAACCCGCCACCGGGCCACCCGGCGGAGGCGTACGCGAACTACTTCGGCCAGGCCGCCCTCCGCCGCTTCGACCGCGACGTCCTCGCCCAACCGGGCGCCGCCCACGTCGTCGTCCTGCTGGGCGTCAACGACCTCGGCCACCCCGGCACCAGCGCGCCGGAGTCGGAGAGGGTGACCGCGCGGGACGTCATCGACGCCCACCGCCAGCTCATCGCCCGCGCGCACGCCAGGGGTCTCCGCGTCCACGGCGGCACCATCACCCCGTTCAAGAACGACGCGTTCGGCTTCCACAGCCCGGAGAACGAGGCCGCGCGGCAGGCCGTGAACCACTGGATCCGCACCAGCGGCGAGCACGACAGCGTGGTGGACTTCGACCGGGCCCTCCGCGACCCGGCCGAGCCCGACCGCCTGCTGCCCGCCTACGACAGCGGCGACCACCTGCACCCGAACGACGCGGGGATGGCGGCGATGGCGGCTGCCGTGCCGTTGCGCGTGTTCCGCTGACGGTTCGCGGGGTCAGCCGGAGCCGAAGCACACCAGTGGCATCAGCGGTGTCGCCCGCGAGGCCTCGGCGAGCGCCCGTGCCGGTGCCGTGCCGCGGTGCACCAGGTCGTGGTAGGTGGTCATCACGTCCACCACCGCGTCGTCCGGGACGCGCGCGACGCCCGCCACCACCGTCCTCGCGCCCCCGTAGAGGAAGGCGGCGGCGAAGCCCAGCATCTCGTCGCCCGCGCGCACCACGGACCGGCCGGTGTCGCAGGAGGACAGCACGACGTGCTCCGGCGCGGCCGGGAGGGTGCCGATGTCGTGGGCCATGAGCGGGCCGTCGGCGAGGTCGAGGCGGGAGAACAGGATGTTGCCCGGCTCGTGGTGGCCGTGGGCGGCGAAGTGCACCATCCGGCGGTCCTCCATGGCCGCCAGGGTGGCGCCCACGGAGGCCGCCCCGCCGGTGAGGACGGTGCTGCCCGGCACCACCTCGGCGATCTTGCCGACCTCGCCCGGCGCGTGCCCAGGGCCGGGACCCGCCACCAGCAGCGGCTCGGAGGTGGTGGCCCGGCCCGTCGGGCGCCTGCCGCGCAGCCACACCGACGCCGACGGCGTCACGGTCACGGGACGGCCGCGCAGCCCGTCCAGCAGGCCCCACGGCACGCCGGACAGCGGGCCGGTGGGCACGACCACCAGGTCGCGGTCGCCCAGCAGCGCCCCGACCGGCGTGAGCAGCTGCTCCTGGAGCGAGGCCAAGTGGTGCCGCAGCGACAGCTCGACCACCTCGACGAGCGGGGCCTGGTGCCTGCGGCCGCACAGGGCGTCGAGGTCCGAGCGCAGGCGGGCGGCGGTCTCCGCGACGGCCGCCAGGTCGCCGAACGACACCATCCTGCTGGTGCCGTCGACGACCACCAGGCCGAGCAGGCGGCCCTCGAACGGCAGGAAGTCCACCAGGACGGCGTCGCCGAGCTCGGCGGCGACCTCGTGCAGCGAGTTCGGGCTGTCCTGCTCGCCGTCGCCCGGTGCCCGCCAGCCGCGGGCGCGGATCGTGTGCTCCAACTCGGCGCACCGCCGCGCCACGTCGGGATCGGGACACCCCGCCAGCTCCGCGGCGCGCACGACCGTCGCCAGCCTGCGCAGCTCCGCGACCGCGTCGGAGGTCTCGGTGTCGGTGGGCGGGCGCGCGGGGGACATCAGGAACGCCTGCGCGCGGGAGCGCTCCGCCCACGCGAACACCGTGGACGCCCTGCCGCGCCGCAGGGCGGTGGCGAGGCCGACGGCGGCCAGGTCCACGCCCATCGCGGCCGTCCCGGTGCGCAGGTCGATGCTGCCGAACCGGCCGCGCCTGCCGTGCAGCACGCGCAGCCCCGCCCCGGCCTGGCGGAACGCCCGCGTGGAGTCACCGGTCGCGGCGTACCACTCGGCAGCCGCCAGCCTGCGCAGCAGCACCGTCTCCAGCACCGGGGACGGGCTGCGGCGCTTCGACAGCTGGGCCAGCGCCTCGCCGTTCCTGCCGAGCCGCACGAGCGCCCGCGCGGCCAGGAGCGTGGCCGCCTCACCGTCGTTGGGCAGCCCGAGGCGGTGCAGCGTCGCCGCCACGTCCACGGCCTCCGCGGCGATGGCGGCCAGCCCGCGCCCGGCCTGGAAGTCGGCGCGCAGCCGGGTCAGCACCGCGACCGCGGCCCAGCTCCGGTCGCCCCGGCGCAGGAACAGCCGCTCCGCCCGGCGCGCCCACAGCCGCGCCTCGCGCGCGTCGCCCTGCATCACGGCGGCGCTCGCCCGCGTGAGCGCAGCCTCCCCGCGCTCGTAGGTCGGCCCGGAACGCCCGAGCAGCCGGATCGCCTCGTCCAGCTCCGCCGCGGCCTCGTCGGCCAGCCCGGCCTGCATGAGCGTTCGGGCCCGGTCGACGGCCAGCACCGGCAGCAGGCCCTCGGCGTGCAGGGCGAACCCCGGCTTCGCCAGGTCGAACGCGTTCAGCGCCGCCGGGATGTCGCCCATCAGCATCTCGCAGTAGCCGCGGTTGAGCTGGGCCTTGGCGACCATCAGCGGCAGGTCGGCGGCGCGCGAGATCTCCTCGCACCTCTCCAGGTCGGCCTTGGCGATCCGCGGTCGGCCCGCGAGGCCGTGCACCATGGCCCGGTTGAGCAGGGCCGCCGCGAGGTCGTGGTGGTCGTCCGTGCCGCTGTGCAGCGGGATGCCCTCGTTCAGGTGCCGCAGCGCCTCCTCGACCCGACCGGTGAGGATGCACAGCAGACCCCGTTGCAGCAGCAGCGTGCCGCGGTCCTCCGGGGCGACGGTGCGCTCGGCCTCGTCGAGCAGGGCGAAGCCCGCGGCCGTGCGGCCGAGGTGGACCTCGGCCGCGGCCATGCTGATCCGCACCCGCGCGGCGGCGGCCCCGTCCTCCGGCGACGCCGTGCCGAGCAGGGCCAGCGCCGACCGGAACAGGCGCAGGCCCCGCGCGGACCGGCCCGCGTCCACCGCCGCCCGGCCGCGGACGTGCAGGTCCCGCGCCCGCCGCTGGGCGGCCGTCACAACGCGATCGCAGGCGTGGTGACCGTCCCGTTGGCCCGCACCGAGAACTGCGCCAGCGCCGGGACCACGCCGGTGAACGCGAACCGCCCGTTGCCGTCGCACGACGTGGACCGCGTGGCCGTCGGCAAGCGCAGCTCCACGGGGTACGCGGCAGGCGGGGTGATCCACCCGTCGAGCCGCACCGAGCCGTCGGCGTGCGCGGTCACGTTGACCATGATCGTCAGGCTCGCGCTGTCGAACGTGATCAGCTGCGAGCGCTCGTCGCCGCGCACCGCCGCGAGCCGGGGTCCGCGCACCACGTCGAGGACCTCGTCGTCGGCGGTCGCGTGGTCGAGGGCGAAGCACGCCAGGTCGGCCAGGACGGCGGGCGGGGGGTCGCACTCGTCCCACATGTCCCGCAGCCGGACGAGCAGGTCGTCGTCGGTGCTCACCGGTCACGCTCCTTCGTCGAGAGCAGGGCGCGCAGCCGGTCGAGGCACCGGCCGCGCTGCGGGCCGATCGATCCGCGGGGCATCCCCAGCGCCGCGGACACCACGCCGTAGTCGGGCCGGTGCAGGTAGGCGACGATGCGCAGCAGCTGCCTGCACCGCTGCGGCAGCCGCTCCACCGCCTCCCACAGCTCCCGGTCGCGCGTCGAGGCGACGACCCGCTCCTCGGGGCCGGGCGCCACGTCCGGCTCGTCGAAGAACGCGTCGTCCCCGACCGGCCGCTCCACCCGCTGGGCCTTGGCGACCCGCCACGCCTCCCGCTTCGTCGTCGTGACCAGCCAGCTGACCAGCGCACCGGGTGCGCGGATGGCGTCCAGCGCGCGCAGCAGCTTCAACCAGGTCGTCTGCACGACGTCCGCGCTCGTCTCCGAGTCGAGGCCCTGCGACCTGGCGACGTGCCACAGCAGCGGCGTCAGGTCGCGCACCACCGCGTCGAGGCTCGACCGGTCGCCCGACCGGGTCTTCTCCAGCAGCGCGCCCAACTGCTCGTCGTCCAGCCGTCGGTGACCGGGGCTCATGCCAGGAGCCGCTTCACCGCGTCGAACGCGCGCTCGACCCTGGACCCGGTGTCCGGGACCGGGATGCCGACCGCGCCACCGGTCAGCTCCACGGCCACCGCGGCGGCGACCTCGGGAGCCGCGTAGGACGTGCCGGACCCGACGGCGAACCCGCCCGCGAAGCTGTCCGGGTCGGCGGTCCGCCGCGCGCCGGAACCGCTCTGCAACCGGGGACCGCGCGAGCCGCGCACGCTCGTCGGGAACGTGCTCACGACGTTGCCGCCGGTGGCCTCGACGGTGACGTACGCGCCCGCGTTGCTGAACCACGCCTCGGTGTCGTCGGGGTTGAGCGCGCCGACGCCGAGCACCATCGGGTTCTCCGTCGCCAGCGCGGCCGGGTAGAAGCGGCGGGTCGTGGCGTCGTTGCCCGCCGCCGCGACGACCACCACGCCGAGGTCGGTCAGCTCGGTGACCACCTCGCGCAGGTTCCGGGCGGCGGCGGAGTCGTCCTCGACGTACCCGCCGATGGACAGCGACACGACGTCCACCTGGTCGCCCCGCCTGGTCCTCGCGACGAGCAGCCACAGCGCCACCAGCAGATCGGCCTCGTAGCAGACGTTGTCGGGGTGCAGGACGCGCAGCGCGAGCACGTCGGCGTCCGGCGCGTTCTGCCGGATCCGGCCCGCGATGAACGTGAAGTGCCCGGTGGCCCCGCCGATCCGCTGGGACAGCTCGTCGGTGTGCGGGACGTCCTCCCACACGCTCGTCAGGACCTGCGTCGGCGTGAGGCCGTCCAGGCGCTCCGCCTGCTCCCGCAACACCTCCGCGCTCGCCTCGTAGGCCTGGAGGAACCCGTCCGCGGGCAGCGGGTCGCCCATGTCCCGCAGCCCGAACCACGGGTGGGTGTTGATGCCGGAGTCCGGCACGGCGACGACCACGCGGCGCTCGTCCCGCCCGCACGGCCGCCGGGGCGGCGGGCCCGCGGTGAACGCCACGGGCAGCAGCCGGTAGGGATCGTCCGAGCCGCCGTCCTCACCCCCGGAGCGCACGTCGTGCGGGCTCCACGTGGGCACGCCGCCGAAGGGGGCGCCGACGAGCAGGTGCTCCAGCGAGATCGCGCCCATCGCCGACCGCATCGTGCTGATGCGGCCCTGCGCGACCCCCAGCCGGACCTGCTGCACGGCGGTCCACGCGTCGACCACCCCGGTGGTCGTCCCCCGCGGGAAGAGGACCACCGGTATCGGCACCCGGTCGCGTCTCGCGGCGTCCAGCTCCTCCAGCTCGGCGGGCAGCCGCGCGGACGGCCACGCGCTCTCCGGGTCGCGCTTCAGGCTCATGCCGACGCGGTCCAGCTCGGTGTCGACCTCGACGCACGCCGCCGCGTCGGCGAGCACGCCGTGCGGCATGAGCATGACGGCCGCCCGGTAGGCGGTGGAGCGGGTGATCGACCCGTCCGGCCTCCTCGTCGCTTCGACGGGGTGGAGCATCCGGCCGCCGTGCTTGTCCAGCGACCACTGCGGCCAGGCGGGCAGGTCGGGGTGGTCGGCCCTGGTGGCCGGTCGCCGCGGCGAGCGGATCGTCATCGTGTGCTTCCCTTCTGGCCGTCGCCCACCCGTGGTGGCGCGACGGTGCGTGTCGCGGTGGACGCTGCTGTGCCTGCGGGTGGGCGGCCGGTCACGTCACGGCCACCCACCTGGTCCTGCGGGGCGCGCGGTCGAGGTCGCGGGTCGTCCCGCCGCCGACGACCCCGTCCGCGCGCACCCCGTGGTCCGGAGTTCGAGGTGCCGTCCCGGAGGACGGAACGTCCGTACACGAGCGAGAGCGGCCACCACCCGCGCTGGATGCACGTTCGAGGTCACGGAACCGATGCAGGGCCGCGGTGTTCGGACGAACGGCGCAGCCGCGGCTAAGCCGGATCGACGGCGTCCCGGCGCAGGGCGGTGACGAGGTCGGTCGAGCC
Source organism: Umezawaea sp. (assembly GCF_057122925.1). Lineage (NCBI taxonomy): Bacteria > Bacillati > Actinomycetota > Actinomycetes > Pseudonocardiales > Pseudonocardiaceae > Umezawaea > Umezawaea sp. Next base: position 107,938 of record NZ_DBNGPQ010000096.1, read on the forward strand.
GCCCGCGAGCGCGCCCGCCACCCGGCGGCCGACCGCGGGCAGGCGGGACAGGCGCAGCGCGGCGCGGCGGACCCGGAGCTGGAACGCCGACGCAGGCAGGAACCAGCGGGCGCCCCCGCGGCCCGCCCGCTGCCGTTCCTCCACGACGGGACGCCACAGGCGCTCGTAGGCGGTCAGCGCGTCGTCGACCTGGCCGCGGGCGAGCCGGTCGGCGAGGACGTAGGCGCCCGCCACGCCGAGCGACGCGCCCTGGCCCGCCAGCAGCGACACGGCGCGGGCCGCGTCCCCGACCAGCACGACCCGGCCCCGGCTCCACTCCGGCAGGCACACCCGGGCGACCACGTCGTAGTAGACCTCGGCGGACGGCGGGCAGAGGGCGAGCGCCTCGGGCACGACCCAGCCCAGACCGCCGTAGGCGCTCCGCACCGCCTCCCGGACGTCGTCGGGGGTGGTCGTGCCGGAGGTGCGGTGCACGGCGAACGCCGCGACCCGACCGTCGCGCAGCGCGGAGAACCCCATCTGCGCGTCGGCGGTGTCGGTGAGGGTGAAGCGGTTCCCGACGGCGGCGCGGAGCCGGGGCGCGTCGACGATGAAGGCGGCGGTGTGGAAACCCGGCGGGCGCAGGAACTCCCGCTCGTCGCCGAAGACCAGCCGCCGGACCGCCGAGTGGACGCCGTCGGCGCCGACGAGCAGGTCGGCGTCCAGGGTGGTCCCGTCGGTGAGCGCGACCCCGGCCCCGTCGCCCCGGCCGGTCACCGCGACCGGACCGGTGCCGTACCGCAGGTCGACGGCGGGCGGGAGGTGGTGGCGCAGCACGCCCTCCAGGTCCGGTCGGAGGAGGTGCAGCAGCGCGCCGTCCGCGAAGTCGGGCGTCCGAGCGCCCGCGGTGCGCCGTCCGCGCTCGTCGACGAGGGCGACCTCCTCGACGTGGTGGGCGATCCCCTCGGCGGCGGGCGGCAACCCCATCGCGTCGAGGGCGTCGTGGCCGGGCCCGAAGAAATCGATCATGTACCCCTGGGGGCGGGGTCCGGGTGAGCGCTCCAGCAGCACGACCTCGTGGCCCGCGGAGGACACCAGGTTCGCCAGGGTCAACCCGGCGATCCCCGCCCCGCGGACGACGACCCTCACGGCCGCCCTCCCCGGTCGACGAGCCTGCGCAGGACGGCGACCGGGTCCGGTGCGGACCCGAGGCCGCGGTGCAGCAGCAGCCCGTCGACCGCGGCGACCAGCACGGCGGCCGTCCGCTCCGGCTCGGCACGCCGTGCTCGCCCAGCCGGGCCCCGAACCGGCCGCGGAACTCGTCGAGCGCCCGGCCCAGCCCCTCGCGCAGGTCCTCGTCGCGCGTCGCCGCGAGGTAGGCCTCCAGGAACAGCGTGGACGTCGAGTCGGACCCGGTGTACCGCGCGACCGACCCGATCATCGCCTCGACCGCCGCCTCGGGGGTCCGCGCGGCGTCCATGAACGCCTCCACCTCGCCCGTCACCCGCCGGACGTGCCCGATCGCCGCCTCGTTCAGCAGCGCCCGCAGCGTCGGGCAGTGGTAGTGCACGACGCTCGGCGTCACCCCGGCGCGCTCCGCCAGGACCCGCGTGCTCACCGCGGTCCACCCGCGCTCCGGGATGAGCGCGACCGCCGCGTCCAGCAGCCGCCGCCGCACCTCGACACCGCGCTGCGCTGCCGGAGAACCCACGTGCGCTCCCCGGGTAGGGCGATCGACCTGTACGACTGCCCTGACAGTGGGACCGAGGTGGGGGAGCGGGCAAGGTGCGCCTCGAAGGCTGCTACGCGGGGTGAGCGCCAAGTGAGACCGCCACGGGGAAACGGCCCCGGCAGCGCATTGACATGTTTCGTTAATTAGCTCGAAACTTTAGCTCGTCGACACCTGCGAGCGTCGATCCTGCCGACCCCATCACCACCCCACTCGGAAGGAGAGCCCAGGTGAGTTCCAGTCAAGGTCGCGTCGGCATCCGGTCGGCGGTCGTCGTCCTGGCGGTGGCCGCGCTCGCGGTCGCGGGATCGGCGACGGTGATCGCGAAGACGACCGCGGAGGTGCCCGGCGACGTCGTGGCCGCCGCCGCGGTCGAGGACGAGGGCGCGGACTGCCCCGTGACCCTCCCCGGTTCGACACCCTCCAACGCCAAGCTGCCCGACCCGTTCACGAAGCTGAACGGCACGCGCGTCTCCAGCAAGTCCGACTGGCGGTGCAGGCGGGCCGAGATCAAGAAGCTGGCGGAGAGGGCCGTCTACGGCGAGAAACCCCCGAAACCGGCCAGTGTGACGGGAACGGTCTCCAGCAGCGGCATCACGGTCACCGCGTCGCACAACGGCAGGAGTTCCAGCTTCTCCGCGCGCGTCGAGCTGCCCAGCGGCACCGGCCCGTTCCCCGCCGTCGTCGTGCTGGGCGGGTTCGGCGCGGACACCGCCACCATCAAGGCCGCCGGAGCGGCCGTCATCAACTACGACCCGTACGCGGTGGGCAAGGAGGGAACGCCGCGCTCCAACAAGCAGGGCGCGTTCTACAGCATCTACGGCTCGTCGAGCAGCACCGGACTGCTGGCCGCGTGGGCCTGGGGCGTGAGCAGGCTGGTCGACGTCATCGAGCAGTCGGGCGGCAACGTCCTCCGGGCGGACGCGGTCGGCGTCACCGGCTGCTCCCGCTTCGGCAAGGGCGCCTTCACGGTCGGCGTGTTCGACCAGCGCATCGCCCTGACCATGCCGATCGAGTCCGGCACCGCGGGGGTGCCGATCCTCCGCGGCGTCCCCGGAGAGGGCGCGCAGAGCCTCAGCAGCGCCTACGGCGAGCAGCCGTGGTTCGGTGACGCGTTCGGCTCCTTCACCGGCAACCCGAACGCCCTGCCGGTGGACACGCACGAGATGGTCGCGATGGTCGCGCCGCGCGGGCTGTTCATCATGGACAACCCGCACATCGCCAACCTGGGCCCGAGGTCCGCGAGCGTGGCCGCGCTCGGCGGTGCCGAGGTGTACAGGGCGCTGGGCGCTGGGGACAACATCACCTACTGGTCGGACGTGCAGGACGGCAACCACTGCGCGAACCGGGCCGAGTGGCGGACACCGCTCCAGCAGAACATCCAGAAGCACCTGCTGAGGACCGGCAGCGCGCCCGGCGCGATGCGGATCTCCAGCAGGGCGGCGGGCAACCTGGCGCAGTGGCGTGACTGGACGACCCCCACGCTCTCCGACGGCCCGACCACGACCACCACCACCACCACCACCACGACGACCACCACCACCACCCCGCCGGTCGCGGGTGGGTGCACGTCGTCGGTGTCGGTGAACCAGTGGACCGGTGGGTTCGTCGCCACGGTGAAGGTCACCGCGGGCTCGGCCGGGGTGAACGGCTGGACCGTGGCGATGACCCTGCCGTCCGGCGCGGCCATCACCAGCGTCTGGAACGCCGCCAGGAGCGCCGACTCCGGCGAGGTCCGGTTCACCAACCTCGCGTTCAACGGCTCGATCGCCCCCGGCCAGTCGACCGAGTTCGGCTACCAGGGGACGGGGACCGGCGGCGGGATGACGCCGACCTGCTCGGGTTCCGGTGGGTGACGCACAGGCGGACGCCCGCCAGTCCTTCCCCTCGGGCGTGGCGCAGCAGGCCGTCCCCGGCTCGACCGGTGCGCAGGACCGGTTTCCGCCGGCGGGCTGGTACGACTCGGCTGCTGCTGGAGCCGCGCCGGTACGTGCTGGGCAACCTGCTGTTCCTGGGACGGGTCGCCGTCGAACGGATCCTCACCCGACGGTGACCCGTCGCTGGTCCGCAGGTCGCGGCCGTGCTGGAGCCGGAGCAGCGGCGACCGCTGGGACTGATGTCCTCGCTGAACGCGTCGACCACCGCCACCGGCGAGGTCGTCGGCCAGCGCGGGCCCACCCGCGGTGGCGCGGACCTTCCCGCGTTGCCCGCGAAAGCCGTCGCGGCACGGGTTTCCGGGGTCCGGTGCGGATCGTCCGTTCCCGCACCGGACCCCGGTTCACGCCTCGCGCTCAGCCCACGGCGACCGCCGTCCACCGCTGGTTGTCGCCGGACGTCGGCTGGTACAGCCCGATCGGCGCCCCGTTGGCACGGGATTCGCCCGTGACGTCCAGCAGGGTTCCCGTGCCGGCGTTGACGACCGTCCACGTGCCGTCGCCGGTGGTGGACAGCATCCACCGCGCGGTCGGGCCGTCCGCCGTCGGCGTGGTCAGCCCGACGCCGGACCCGGTCGCGGCGAGGCGCTGGCCGGTGCCGACGTTGGTGATCGCGAACTGGGCCCGGCCGGCGTAGCCGGTGGTGCGGCGCTCGACCCGCCACCGCTGGTCGGCCGCCGCGGTGTTCGTGTCGCGCTGCACCAGCGCGGTTCCGCTGGGCGCCAGCGACTTCCCGCTCTGCACGCCGGTGAGCCGGTGGTCCCTGCCGGTCAGGCCGCTGGACGCGACGCCCGAGACGCCGTCGACGACGAACGTGGTCACCGACCGGGCGGGCACCGTGAGGGTCGCCGCGCGGTCGCGCACCGGCACGGCCGTGCCGGGGACGAGCCCGCCGGACGCGTCGCTCACCACGGGGCGGACGGTGGCGCCCGCGGCGACGGTGGAGAACGCCGACAGGTCCAGCACGACCTGCTGCGCCTCGGTGGACCTGTTGAGGTGCACCACGGACTTCAGGGCGTCGTTCGTCCCGCGCACGGCGGCGACGTCGGTCGTCGTGCCCACACCGACCAGCCGGTCACCGGGGCGGATGTGGTGGGTGAAGTTGCGCAGGGTGTGGAACTTCGTGTTCGTCCTCACCGGACAGTTGGCGAGGGTGGCGTTCGGGCCGCAGTTGAACGGGACCTGGACGACGCCCCAGTTCATCCCGGCGGGGGACTCGCCACCCGGCTTCATGTTGTCGTAGTCCTCCACCGCCTGCCACAGCAGCCACGACACCGGTTCGAGTTCGCGCAGGTCGTCGATCACGCGCTCGGCGATCCCCAGACCGGGGTCCATGCTGGTGAAGCTCTGGCCGTCGCCCCACGAGCCGTCGACCTCGCTCATCCACAGCGGTTTCGCCGCGCCCTTGGCGATGTCGCGCGCCGACGTGCGGCGGGCGGTGCCGTAGGTGTGCACGTTGAGCTGCCCGACCTGGTCGCGCACCGCCCGCGAGTAGCCGTTCCAGTCGGTGGCGAAGGTGCCGGGGTTGGTCTCGTCGGGAGCGGAGACCACGGCGTCGGTGGCCGACCGCGCGAGCGCCGAGGCCACGGCGGGGATCACCTCGGCCTGGAGCGCGGGGCCCAGGTGCGCGCCCTCCTGCCTGCCGCCCGTCGGGTTGCCGTTCGCGCCGAGGGTGGTGCGCCAGTAGTTCGTGTTGGGCTCGTTGAACGGGTCCAGCGTGGCGAACCGGATGCCGTGCGCCCGTTCCAGCTCGTCGACCGCCTGCGTGAGGTAGGAGGCGAAGTCGGGGATCCGGTCGCGGCGGAGCTGGTCGGCGTTGGCGTCGAAGCCACCGGAGACGTAGCCGCTCACGGTCTGGAACCACGGCGGCGAGTTGCTGAACGCCTCCCAGCGGTCGACCCGTGACTTGATCCGGTCGATCCACCAGCGCTGGTGGGGGTCCGCCGCCCGGTCGAACAGCGCGGGGTCGCCGGGCCGCCACCAGTCGGTGTCGGTGCGGGTCGTGCCCGGCGGTGCCTTCCACCAGCCGGGCACCGCACCGCCCGCGCGCAGGTAGGGCGGCACGTCGGGGGCGTTGCCGCCGCCGATGTTGTACCGGGCGATGTTGAGGTTCAGGCCGTCCGCGCCGAACAGCAGGTCGGCGAGCCGCTCGCGGACGACGTCGGGGTAGCCGCCCGTGGCGTTCGCGAACCACACCAGGCTGGTGCCCCAGCCCTGGAACGGCTGCTGCTGGTAGCTCGGGTCGGGCTTGACGGTGACGGTCGCCGCGGCGGCCGTGCCGGCCGTGGCCGTGCAGGTGGCCGCCAGCAGGGAGGCGGCCACGCCGAGGCGCAGGAGTCGGGATCGCGGGGAGGTCGGGCGGGCTGACGTGCGGGGTTCGACAGCGGCCATCAGTTCTCCGTTGAACGGGCGCTGACACCGGCAAGGGATGTTAGCGCTAACAACAACCGTGTGGGTCGAGCGTGGCAACTCCGCCCCCCGTCGTCAAGGCGCCGGTCGGCCGCGGCGCGCCCGCGGTCGGTGGCGTTGATCGGACAGGGGGGCGAGGCGGGGGTGCCCGCCCGTGAGGGGAACCGCGCACGTCGTGGACGGCACCTGGCGTGGCTGGTCGTGGTGGCGGCACCGGCCGCCGTGGTGCGGGTGCCGCTCGGCCTCGGCGTGGTCGCCCTGGCCAGGGCCGCCGTGCGGCGTGCTGGCCACGAGGTGTCCGCGCTGCTGGTCGTGCCGGAGCGGGTGCGCCCGGCTTTACATTTTTGACCCTCTTGTCAAGTAGACTTGACAAACGCTACCTTCCTGTAAAGCGGCGGGCACGGGAGGTCAGCGCATGGCGAGCGTCGGCGACGACACCGGCACGGTCCCGGACGGGTCCACCGAGGGGTGGACCGACCGGAAGCGGTACCTGTGGCTGATCGGCCTCGTGGTGCCGTCACTGGCCTTCGCGGCGCTGGGCCTGCACGCGTCGACGGGCTGGGGGATGTGGTTCTGGCTCGGACCGATCGTGGTCCTGGTCGTCGTGCCCGCGATCGACCTGCTGGCCGGGCTCGACCGCTCGAACCCGCCGGACGACGTGATCGAGGCGCTGGAGAACGACCGCTACTACCGCTGGATCACCTACCTCTTCCTGCCGATCCAGTACGCCGGGTTCGCGCTGGCGTTCTGGACGATCGCGCACGGGGACCTGTCCACCGCCGACAAGGTCGGCCTGGCCGTCACGATCGGGTGCGTCGGCGGGATCGGCATCAACACCGCGCACGAACTGGGCCACAAGAAGGAGGCCCACGAGCGGTGGCTGTCGAAGTTCGCGCTGGCGCAGAGCTTCTACGGCCACTTCTACATCGAGCACAACCGCGGCCACCACGTGCGCGTGGCGACGCCGGAGGACCCGGCCAGCGGCCGCGTCGGCGAGAGCTTCTACCGGTTCTGGCCGCGCACCGTGTTCGGCTCGCTCGCGAGCGCGTGGCGGCTGGAGCGCAAGCGGTTCGCCCGTCGGGGCGGGCACCCGTTCCACCTCGGCAACGACGTGCTCAACGCGTGGCTGATGTCGTTGGCGCTGTGGGGCGCGGTGGTGGTGTGGCTGGGGATCGGTGTCCTGCCGTACCTGGTCGTGCAGGCGGTCGTCGGCTTCTCGCTGCTGGAGGTCGTCAACTACGTGGAGCACTACGGCATGGCCCGGCGGGTGGTGGGCGTGCCGGGCAGGCAGCGGTACGAGCGGGTGGCGCCGCGGCACAGCTGGAACTCCAACAACATCGCCACCAACGTCCTGCTGTACCACCTCCAGCGGCACAGCGACCACCACGCGAACCCGACCCGCCGCTACCAGTCGCTGCGCGACTTCGAGGAATCGCCCGCCCTGCCGACGGGGTACGCCGGGATGATCCTCCTGGCGCTGGTGCCGCCCGTGTGGCGGCGGGTCATGGACCCCAGGGTGCTCCGGCACTTCGACGGCGACATGAGCCTCGCGAACGTGCAACCCCGCCGTCGGGAGGCCGTGCTGGCGAAGTACCCGGTTCCGGGCGCGCGGGTGCCGGTCGCGGTGGCCGAGCCGCCCGCGCCCGTCGGGTCGGGCGGGGGCGGCCGGTGCCCCGGCTGCGGCTACGTCTACGACGAGCGGTTCGGTGACGCGCGCGAGGGCTTCCCCGCGGGCACGCCGTGGTCCGCCGTCCCGGACACGTGGTGCTGCCCCGACTGCGGCGTGCGGGAGAAGCGCGACTTCCACGCCATACGATGATCTCCATGACGGAGGCGGAGACCGGGAGCGGTCATCGGCGGCGCATCATCGCGGCGGCGGTCGAGCAGACGGCCCGGTCCGGCTGGTCGACGGTGACGATGGCGCGCCTGGCCGAGTCCGCGGGCGTCAGCAGGCAGACCGTCTACAACGAGATCGGGTCCAAGCAGGCCTTGGCCGAGGCCATGGTCCACGACGAGCTCGGCCGCTTCCTCTCCGTGGTGGAGCGGGCCTTCGACCGGAGTCCCGCCGACCTGGAGGCGTCGATCCGCGGCGCCGTGCGCGCGGTGCTGGAACTGGCGCGCGACAACGTCCTGCTGCGCGCCATCGTGTCCGCGACGCACGACGCGGACACCGACCTGCTGCCCCTGCTCACCACCAACGCCGGGTCGCTGCTCGCCACGGCCAAGGGCGTGCTGGCGCACCGCCTCGCGGCGTTCGACCTGCCGCTCGACGACCACCAGGTCGCCGCCACGATCGACGTCGTCGTCCGAGCCGTGCTCAGCCACGTGATGCAGCCGTCCGGCACGCCGGAGAGCACCGCGGCCGACATCACCTGGATCGTCGGTCGGGTCCTGGCGGTCTAGCGGCCGTCAGGCGGTCTCCAGCCCCCGCAGGCGCTCGTTCCGCGCGGTGATGGCCTCCCAGCTGGACGGCACGACGAGGGCCGCGCCGTCCCCGACGCTGTTCTGCGCGAACTCGACGTACGGGCGCTGCCTGGCCTCGTAGCGCTCGAACGCGGCGGTGTGGTCGCCGTCCGCCCGCTCCAGCTCCTCGGCCAGGAAGAGCGCGCCGGTGAGCGCGAGCGACGTGCCGCGCCCGGACAGGCCGGTGGCGCAGTGGGCGGCGTCGCCGACGAGGACGACCCGGCCGCGGTGCCACGTGGGCACGTGGATCTGGCTCACCGAGTCGAAGTAGAGCTCGGGGTCGGCCAGGGCGGCGTCGAGGAGCTGCGGCACCTTCCACTCCCGGTGGCCCTCGAACGCGTCCACGAGGATCTTCTTCTGGGCGTCGAGGTCGCGGTGGTCGTGGTCGACGGGGTCCGAGCGGAACATGAAGACGCCGAGCGCCCTGTTCCCGTACCGCGCGATCCCGGCGAGGTGGCCGGGGGAGTTGTACATCGGGTTGAGCCGGTCGGAACGGGCCTCGCCCGGCAGGTCGGCGAGCGCGACGTAGAGCCCGAGGTGGCGGGCGAAGTCGCTCTCCGGTCCGAAGGTGAGGCGTCGGACCGCCGAGTGCTGGCCGTCGGCGCCCACCACGAGGTCGAAGCGCGCGCGGTGGCCGGACGCGAACCGCACGTCGATCCCGGTCTCGTCGTCGGCCAGCTCCTCGACGGAGTCGAGGAAGCGGATCTCCACGTCCGGCGGCAGGGCGTCGACGAGGACCTGCGCCAGGTCCTCCCTGGGGATCTCGACGTCGTCGTCGGAGTCGCTGACCTCGCGGAGCGGCAGGCGCGCCACCGGCTCGCCGTCGCCGTCCACGAACTGGGTCAGCTCCGAGGTGCGGACCCGCCGCCGCAGGACCTCCTCCAGCAGGCCCATCTCGGCCACCACCCCGATCGCGTCACCGCGGATGTCGATGGGTGAGCCGTTGACGCGGAAGTGCGCCGCGCGCTCGACGACGGTGACGCGGTGGCCGCGCGAGGCGAGGTCGAGAGCGGTCGAGAGCCCGGCGATGCCCGCGCCGGAGATGAGGACGTCCATGTGCACCGATCCTTAAAGCGACAATTTGTAACTTTAAGGTACCACCAACTCCGGTCTGGGAGGATCGAGCGGCCATCGAGCACGACGAGCGGGAGTGGACGAGGGATGACGGACAGCCCCAAACCGGCGGCTCAGCGGCCCGGCGGGCGCACGGCCCGCGTGCGGGCGCAGATCCTCGACGCGACCGTGCGGCTGATCGGGCGCGACGGCATCACCGGCTTCCGCTACGAGGAGGTGGCGGAGCTGGCGGGTGTGCACCGGATGACCGTCTACCGGAACTGGCCGGACCGCGACGCGCTGGTCGGCGAGGCGGTGCTGGGCCTGGCGCAGGAGACCGCGCCGCTGCGGGACACCGGGGACCTGCGCCGCGACCTGGTCGACTTCCTGGTGGCGCTGGCCGCCGGTCTGGTGAGCCCGACCGGCCGGGCGCTGCTGTCGGCCGTCCAGGCGGCGCGCGACAACGCCGACGTCCGCCGCACGGTGGACGAGGTCGTCACCCGGCGCGTGGACCTGCTCCGGACGAGGCTGGCGAGCGCCACCGCCCTGGGGGAACTCCCGCCGGTGGACGCGCGGTTCCTGTCGGACCTGCTCGCGGGCCCCGTGCACCTGCACGTGGGCCGCGACCCCCGCCCGTTCACCCGCGAGGCCGCGGAGAGGGTCGTCGACGTGGTGCTCGCGGGGGTGCGCGCCACCGCGTGACACCGGTGACCGGCGTCCGGGTCGACCGGGATCGACCCGGACGCGGTCCTCAGACCGGGTCCACCGCGGTGGAGGGGGCGGTCAGTCCCACCAGAACGCCCACGAGTGGTCGCCGACCAGGCGCTCGGCGTAGGAGGCCAGGGTCTGCGGGGAGGAACCCTGGAGCACGTTGTCCGGGCAGAACGCGAAGTGCTCCGCGGCCACGGCCAGCGCCTCCACGTACGTGCTGGGCGGGGCGGCGACGCTGAGCAGCAGGGTGGCGAAGCCGACGCCGACCACCCGCGCGCCGAACCGGTCCTCCCAGTTCCGCAGCACGGCCGAGACCTCGGCGGTGTCGTTGGTGTAGTTCATCGGGCCGGTCCAGCCCGCCACGGCCAGCGCGTCGGCGCCGCGCTCCGCCGCGACCAGCCCGAGGCGCATCGACCCGTGGCCCGCGAGGAGCTGCTCGGCCAGGCCGTCGGCGACGAGGTCCGGGTCGGCCCGCGTGTCGGACGGCCGGGCCAGTCCGGGCCACACGCGGCCGTAGGGCGCGGTCAGCGGCGACGGCTGGTCCCCCTGGCCCGCCTCGGTGTGGTCGGCCCACCAGGCCGTGAGGAGCGCGACCGGGTCGTGGTCGGCGGGGGAGGACATGTCACCGGGCAGCACCTCGCCGTTGCCCCACGGGCGGTAGTCGTCGTCCTCGTCGTCCAGCGCGTCGAGCAGCAGCGGCCACAGACCGGAGCGGGCGTGCTCGGCGCGCAACCGGGCCCACAGGCCCTCGGGGGCGGGCTTGTCGCTGAGCCAGAACGCGGGGCGGTCGCCGTCCTCCTCTTCCTCGGACGTCACGGGACGGCCGGACGGCAGCGGGACCGACAGGGTCCGGCCACCGGCCCCGTCGGCGAACAGGTCCCGCAGCTCGGCGGGCAGTGGGGATTCGGGGATCACGGGCGGATCGTAGGCCGTGGGTCCGACGTCCGGGGCGGCAACGGCGACCAGGACCGGTGAGCTGGGGGAACGCCGAGACCACCCGGATGGTCACCGCGCGTGGTCGAGAACCGGCTCGCCGCCGTCCTCTGCCGGGTGACGGGAGATGACCGGCGTCACCACGGCGTCAAGATCGCGTCAACGCGCGGGCGGCGCGTGTCAAGGAGCCGTCAGGGACCGCCGATCGGCTGACGCGGCGGCGCACGCTCGACCGGTCGCGGTCGCCGTCGGGGCGACCTGGAGCCCATGTGGGGAATGGAGCATCGCAATGGCCGACCTGGCCTACGCCTTGCTGCTGATCGGTGTGTTCGCGCTGCTGGCGCTGACGGTGCGCGGTCTGGAGCGGTTGTGAGCGGCACCGGGGTTCTGGCGAACGTCCTGGGTGGCGTGCTCGCACTGCTGTTGGTCGTGTACCTGTTCGTCGCGCTGATCAGGCCGGAGAAGTTCTGATGTCATCCACCGCGGCCGGCCTCCTCCAGGTCGGTCTCCTCCTCGCGGCCCTGGCGGTGGTCCACCGCCCGCTCGGCGACCACGTGGCCCGCGTGTTCAGCGGCGCCCGGCACACCCGTGCGGAGGCCGCCGTCTACCGGCTCGTCCGCGTCGACCCGGAGTCCGAGCAGCGCTGGGGCACCTACGCCCAGGGCGTGCTCGGGTTCTCCTTCGTGTCCGTGGTGTTCCTCTACCTGCTGCAACGGCTGCAACCGCTGCTGCCGTTCGACTTCGGTCGCGGCGCGGTCCCACCGGGCATGGCGTTCAACAACGCCGCCAGCTTCGTGTCCAACACGAACTGGCAGTCCTACGTGCCCGAGGTCGTCATGGGCCACGCCGTGCAGATGGTCGGCCTCACCGTGCAGAACTTCGTGTCCGCCGCCGTCGGCCTCGCCGTGGCGATGGCGCTGGTGCGCGGGTTCGTCCGGTCGAAGACCGACCGCCTCGGCAACTTCTGGGTCGACCTCGTGCGCGGCACGCTGCGGGTCCTGCTGCCGCTGGCGTTCGTCTCCGCGATCGTCCTGCTGGGACTCGGTGTGGTGATGAGCCTGCGCTCCGGCGTCGAGGTCGTCGGGCCGGACGGCGTCCGGCACACCATCGCGCTGGCCCCCGCCGCGAGCCAGGAGGCCGTCAAGCTGCTCGGCACCAACGGCGGCGGCGTCTTCAACGCCAACTCGGCGCACCCGTTCGAGAACCCGAACTCGTGGTCGAACCTGGTCGAGGTCTTCCTGCTGCTGGTGGTCCCGGTGTCGCTGACCCGCACGTTCGGGACGCTGGTGGGCAACCGCAAGCAGGGGTACGTGCTGCTCGGCGTCATGGGCACGCTGTGGGCGGGGATGCTCGCGGTGATCTGGTGGGCCGAGGAGCACGGGCTGCGGCCGTTGGAGGGCAAGGAGACCCGGTTCGGGATCGCGGGCTCCGCGCTGTTCGCCGACTCGACGACGGGCACGTCGACGGGCGCCGTGAACTCCGCGCACGACAGCTTCAGCGGCCTCGGCGGCGGCGGGACGCTGCTCAACATGCTGTTCGGCGAGATGACTCCCGGAGGGGTGGGCACCGGCCTGTACGGCATCCTCGTCATGGCGATCATCGCGATGTTCCTGGCGGGGCTGATGGTCGGCCGCACACCCGAGTACCTGGGCAAGAAGCTCGGCAAGCGCGAGGTGACCGCCGCGGCGCTGTCGATCCTCGCCATGCCCACGCTGGTGCTGCTGGGCGTCGGGACCGCGCTGGTGCTGCCCGGCACCGCGGGCGCGCTGAACAACCCCGGCGCGCACGGGCTGTCCGAGGTCCTCTACGCCTACGCGTCGGCGTCCAACAACAACGGCAGCGCGTTCGCGGGCATCACCGCGACGAACGACTGGTTCCAGTCCTCGCTCGGCGCCTGCATGCTGCTCGGCCGGTTCGTCCCGATCGTCGCCGTCCTCTGCCTGGCCGGATCGCTGGCCGCGCAGCGGAAGGTCCCGGAGACGGCGGGCACGCTGCCCACCACCGGCCCGCTGTTCGCCACGCTCCTCGGCGGCAGCGTCGTGCTGGTCGCCGCGCTCACGTTCGTCCCCGCTCTCGCACTCGGTCCCATCGCGGAGGCACTGCTGTGACCACCACCACCCACCGTCCACAGCGGACTCCCGAGGAGCAGGCGGCCGTGGCCGCGCACCACCGCCAGGTCGGCGGGGGAGTGTTCGCCCCCCGGCAGCTGCTGACGTCGTTCCCGGACGCGCTGCGCAAGTTCGACCCCCGCCACCAGCTCCGCAACCCGGTGGTGTTCGTCGTCTGGGTCGGCTCGGTCCTGGTCACGGTCTTCGCCGTCGCCGACCCGAGCGCGTTCTCCCTCGGCGTCGCCGGGTGGCTGTGGTTCACCGTGCTGTTCGCCAACCTGGCCGAGGCCGTCGCCGAGGGCCGGGGCAAGGCGCAGGCCGAGTCGTTGCGCAGGACCAAGAAGGACGCCGTCGCCCGCAGGCTGGTCGACGGCGGCGAGGAACCCGTGCCCGGCACCGAGCTGCGCGTCGGCGACCTGGTCGTGGTCGAGGCGGGGGAGGTGGTCCCCGGCGACGGCGACGTGGTCGAGGGCATCGCCACCGTCGACGAGTCGGCCATCACCGGCGAGTCCGCGCCGGTCATCCGCGAGTCCGGCGGCGACCGGAGCGCGGTCACCGGCGGCACGACCGTGCTGTCCGACCGGATCGTCGTGCGGATCAGCACGAAGCCCGGCGAGTCCTTCGTGGACCGGATGATCGCGCTCGTCGAGGGCGCTGAGCGGCAGAAGACGCCGAACGAGATCGCGCTGACGATCCTGCTGTCCACGCTGACGGTCATCTTCCTGCTCGCCGTGGTGGCGTTGCAGCCCATGGCCGCCTACTCGGGCAGCACCCAGTCGGTGATCGTGCTGACCGCGCTGCTGGTGTGCCTGATCCCGACCACGATCGGCGCGCTGCTGTCCGCGATCGGCATCGCGGGCATGGACCGCCTGGTGCAGCGCAACGTCCTGGCGACCTCGGGCAAGGCCGTCGAGGCCGCGGGGGACATCGACACGCTGCTGCTGGACAAGACCGGCACGATCACGTTCGGCAACCGGCGCGCGACCGACCTCGTGCCGGTCGGCGGCACCACCCCCGAGGAGCTGGCCGCGGTGGTCCGGCTGTCCAGCCTGGCCGACGGCACGCCCGAGGGGCGCAGCGTCGTCGAGCTGTGCGCGGAGCGGTTCGGCCTCTCGGCCGAGGCGACCGACCACGAGAAGACCGGCGAGTTCGTGGAGTTCAGCGCGAACACCCGCATGAGCGGCATCGACCTCGGCGGCGTCGAGGTGCGCAAGGGGGCCGCGAGCGCCGTGCGGGCCTGGGTGCTGGAGCGCGGCGGCCAGGTGTCCGGCGAGGTCGGGCCGGTCGTGGACGAGATCAGCGAGCAGGGCGGCACGCCGCTCGTGGTCGCCGAGGTCCGCGACGGCACCGCCTCGGTGCGCGGGGTGATCCGGCTGTCGGACGTCGTCAAGCCCGGTATGCGGGAGCGGTTCGCCGAACTGCGGGCCATGGGCATCAGGACCGTCATGGTGACGGGCGACAACCCGTTGACCGCCAAGGCCATCGCCGACGAGGCCGGGGTGGACGACTTCCTCGCGGAGGCCAAGCCCGAGGACAAGATGGCCCTGATCCGCCAGGAGCAGGAGGGCGGCAAGCTGGTCGCGATGACCGGCGACGGCACCAACGACGCGCCCGCCCTGGCGCAGTCCGACGTCGGTGTCGCCATGAACACCGGCACGTCCGCCGCGAAGGAGGCGGGCAACATGGTGGACCTGGACTCCGACCCCACCAAGCTGATCGAGATCGTGGAGATCGGCAAGCAGCTGCTGATCACCAGGGGGGCGCTGACGACGTTCAGCGTGGCCAACGACCTGGCGAAGTACTTCGCGATCCTGCCCGCCATGTTCGCGGGCATCCACCCGCAGCTCGACAGGCTCAACATCATGCACCTGGCCACACCGCAGTCGGCGATCCTGTCCGCGGTGGTCTTCAACGCACTGGTCATCGTGGTGCTGATCCCGTTGGCGCTGCGCGGTGTCCGGTACCGGCCGTCCAGCGCGTCCGCGCTGCTGCGGCGCAACCTGCTGGTCTACGGCCTCGGCGGCGTCGTCACGCCGTTCGCCGGGATCTGGCTGATCGACCTGCTCGTCCGACTCGTCCCTGGAATCGGGTGACCGTGAACAACCTCCTCAAGCAGTCCCTCGCCGGACTGCGCGTCCTGCTCGTCCTGACCGTGATCACCGGGGTCCTCTACCCGCTCGCGGTGTGGGGCATCGGCCGCGTGCCCGGTCTCCAGGCCAACGCCGAGGGCTCGATCATCACCCGGAACGGCCAGGCCGTCGGCTCGGCGCTGATCGGCGTGGACCCGGTCGCCGAGGACCCGGCGAACGACCCGTGGTTCCACACCCGCCCGTCGGCGCTGGCGGAGGGCCCGCTGGGCCCCGGCGACCCGTCGTCGTCGCTGGGCAGCAACAAGTCCGCCGTGAACGAGGACTACGACGCCGTCGTGGCCGAGCGCCGCGCCGCGGTCGCCGCCCGCGAGGGCGTCGCGCCGGAGCAGGTGCCCGCGGACGCGGTGACGGCCTCGGCGTCGGGGTTGGACCCGCAGATCAGTCCGGCCTACGCGGCGTTGCAGGTGGCTCGGGTGGCTCGGGTGACCGGGCTGTCCGAGGCGGTGGTGCGGGACCTGGTGGCGGCAGGCACGACCGGGCGCGGTCTGGGTGTGCTCGGTGACCCGGCGGTCAACGTGCTCCAGGTGAACCTGGCGGTGCGGGCGGCGGGGTGAGGTCGTGGGCGGCCCGTGCGACCGGTGTCGTGCGGGCTGTCGGCCGATCGGGTTCTCCGCCGCGGATCCCCTGACTCGGCGGGCTCGACGCAGGAAGATCGTCACCGGGAGGGACGATGCCTCGTCGAGAACGTCCGCTGGACGAAGGGGACACCGCGCTGCTGCGGTTCGCGCGCGATCTGCGCCTGCTGCGCGAGAAGGCGGGCAGGCCGACCTACCGGCAGCTCAGCGGGCTGGCGCACTACTCGGAGGCCGCGCTGTCGCTGGCCGCCGGAGGGCGCAAGCTGCCCAGCCTCGCCGTGGCGCTCGCCTACGTGCGGGCGTGCGGCGGACCGGTGGAGGAGTGGGAGAAGCGCTGGCACGAGGTGGCCGCCGAGGTCGAGCCGCCGCCCCGCGACGAGGTGGGGGACGCGCCGTACGTCGGGCTGGCCGCGTTCCAGCCCGAGGACGCGGACCGGTTCTTCGGCCGCGAGCGGCTGGTCGAGGACCTGCGGTCGTGCCTGCGCGAGCAGCGGGTCGTCGTGGTCGTGGGGGCGTCCGGCTCGGGCAAGTCGTCGCTGCTGCGCGCCGGGCTGGTCGCCCGTCTGGACGGCCCGGTGCTGCTGTTCACCCCCGGCGCGCGGCCGTTGCGGGAGTGCGCGACCCACCTGGCCCGGCTGACCGGCGAGCCGGTCGACCTGCCCGTGGACGACCCCCGCGCGCTGCACCGGGCGATCCGCCGAGCGGTCCCCGACGGCGCGGAGGCGGTGGTCGTCGTCGACCAGTTCGAGGAGGTCTTCACGCTCTGCCACGACCCGGCCGAGCGGACCGCGTTCCTCGACCAGGTGCTGACCGCCGCCCGGTCGCGCCCCAGCGGCTGCCGCGTCGTGCTGGGGGTGCGGGCCGACTTCTACGCCCACTGCACCGCGCACCCCGGCCTGCTCGAAGCGCTGCGCGGCGGCCAGGTCACGGTCGGCACGATGACGGCCGAGGACCTGCGCGCCGCCGTGGTGCAGCCCGCCGTCCGCTCCGGCCACACCGCGGAGACGGCGCTCGTCGCGCGGATCGTCGCGGACGCCACCGGCCAGCCCGGCGTGCTGCCGCTGGTGTCGCACGCGCTGCTGGAGACCTGGCGGCGCAGGCGCGGCACCACCCTGACCCTGGCGGGCTACGAGGCCGCGGGCGGCGTCGAGCGGGCCGTGGCGCACACCGCCGAGCGGGTCCACACCGCGCTGTCGGACGAGCAGCGGGCCGTCGCGCGGCACCTGTTCCTCCGCCTGTGCGCGTTCGGGGAGGGCACGGAGGACACCAAGCGCCGGGTGCGGCGCGAGGAGTTCGGCCCCGCCGACCACCCCGCGCACGCCGTGCTGGACGACCTGGCGCGGGCCAGGCTGGTGGTCCTGGACGGCGACGGCGTGGAGATCGCCCACGAGGCCCTGATCCGGTCGTGGCCGCGGCTGCGCTCGTGGCTCGCCGAGGACCGCGACGGGCTTCGGGTGCACCGCGCGCTGACCGAGGCGACGGCGGCGTGGCTCGCACTGGACCGCGA
Source organism: Umezawaea sp. (assembly GCF_057122925.1). Classification (NCBI taxonomy): domain Bacteria; kingdom Bacillati; phylum Actinomycetota; class Actinomycetes; order Pseudonocardiales; family Pseudonocardiaceae; genus Umezawaea; species Umezawaea sp. Next base: position 125,489 of record NZ_DBNGPQ010000096.1, read on the forward strand.
TCCCGGAGCCCTCTACCGCGGGCTGCGCCTGGACACCGCCGAGGACTGGGCCTGCCGCGACGGCACCGCGCTCACCCCCGTCGAACGGGAGTTCCTGGAGGCGAGCGCCGCGGAGCGCACGGCGGAGCGGGCGGCGCGGCGGCGGCGGGCCCGGAGGCTGCGTCAGCTCGTCGCGGTGCTCGCGGTGCTCCTCGTCCTCGCCGTCGGCACGTCCGTCTACGCCGCCACGACCGCGCGGACCGTCGCCAGCCAGCGCAACACCGCCCTGTCGCAGAAGGTCGCCGGGGAAGCGGCCGTGCTGCGCGCGAACGACCCCGGGCTCGCCGCCCGGCTCAGCCTTGCGGCGTTCCGGCTCGCGCCCACGACCGAGGCGCGCGGCAGCCTGCTCAGCACGACCTCGAACCCCGACGTGGCCAGGCTGCCCGGCCACGGGGCGATCGTCGAGTCGGTGGCGGTCAGCCCGGACGGCCGGGTCGTCGCGACCGCCAGCGGCGACCGCACCGCCCGCCTGTGGGACGTGTCCGACCGGCGCGCTCCCGTCGAGACCGCCACGCTCGCCGCGCACACCGACGCGCTGTGGACGGCGGCGTTCAACCCCGCCGGGACGCTGCTGGTGACGACGGGCAAGGACCGGACGGCCCGGCTGTGGGACGTCACCGACCCCCGCCACCCGGCCGAGGTGGCCACGCTGACCGCGCACACCGACGCCGTGCTGGCCGCGGTGTTCTCCCCGGACGGGACGGTGCTCGCCACCGCGAGCGCCGACCGCACCGTGCGGCTGTGGGACGTCACCGACCCCCACCACCCCGTGCCGACCGCGACCATCACCGGCCACACCGACCAGGTCACCTCCGTCGCGTTCGACCCGCGGGGGAGGACCGCGGCCACGACGAGCCTGGACGGCACCGTCCGGGTCTGGGACGTCGCCGACCCCCGCGCCCCCGTCGAGTCCTCCCGGCCCGCCGAGGGCCTCGACCGGCCCGGCTCGGTCGCCTTCGGACCGAACGGCACCACCCTGGCCCTGGTCACCAGGGACTTCCACGTGCGGCTGTGGGACCTCACCGACCCGCTCCGCCCCCGGCGGGCGGCCGACGTCGACGGCGGCACCGCGCACGCCCTCGCGTTCGGCCCGGACGGCCGGTTCCTCGCGACCGCGGGGCTCGACCGGACCGTGCGGCTGTGGGACGTGGCCGACCCCGACCACCCGAGGCCGATCACGGTGCTGCGCGGCCACACCGGTCCGGTGGTGACGGTCCGGTTCACCCCCGACGGCCGCTCGGTGGTCAGCGCCGGGTTCGACCGCGTCGCGCGCGTGTGGGCCCTCCCCGGACCCGTGCTCGGCGGGCACGACTCCGCCGTCTACGCCGTCGGCTTCAGCCAGGACGGCGGGCTCCTCGCCACGTCCAGCTACGACGGTGCGGTCCGGCTGTGGGACCTCGGCGACGTCCGCCGCCCGCGGCCCGCCGCGCTGCTCACCGCCCACACCCTGGCGGTGAACGCCGTGGTGTTCAGCCCGGACGGACGGCGGCTGGCGACGGCGGGCCTGGACCGCGTGGTGCGGCTGTGGGACGTCGGCGACGTCGACCACGTCGGCGAGCCCGTCGTCCTCGACGGGTACGCGGACTCCGTGCAGGCGGTGGCGTTCAGCCCCGACGGCCGGACCGTGGCCACCGGGAGCGCCGACCACTCCGTGCGGCTGTGGGACGTCTCGGGGCCGGGCCGTCCGCGCGAACTCGCCGTCCACACCGGGGAGGACAACGTCGAGACCGTCGCGTTCAGCCCGGACGGCCGCACGCTGGCCGCGGGCACCTCGGGTCACGTCGTGCGGCTGTGGGACGTTCGCGTGCCGGAGCGGGCACGGGAGCTGGCGAGCCTGACCGGGCACACGGACTCGGTGAAGTCACTGGTCTTCACCCCCGACAGCAGGCTGATCGCGACCGCGAGCGGTGACAGCGCGGTGCGGCTGTGGGACGTCTCCGACCCGGAGCGCGGCCGGGAGGTCGCCCGCCTCGCGGGGCACACCGAGATGATCCACTCGATCGACGTCAGCGCGGACGGCGGCACCCTCGCCACCGGCAGCGCGGACGGCACCGTGCGGCTGTGGGGCATCCGGGACCCGGCCCGCGCGACCGGGACCGCCGTCCTGACCGGCCACACCGCCCGCGTCTACGGCGTCGCCTTCCACCCCGACGGGCACACCCTCGCCACGGCGGGCGAGGACCGCACGACCCGGCTGTGGGAGACCGACCCCGAGCACGCCGCGACGTGGGCCTGCGCCACCGCCCCGCCCATCACGCCGCAGGAGTGGGACGAGCACTTCGCGGGGGCGCCGTTCCAGCCGCCCTGCCGGTGACCGCCGCCGGGGTCAGACCGCCGACCAGCCGTTGTCGACGGGCAGGACGACGCCGTTGAGGTTGCTCGCCGCGTCGGAGGCGAGGAACACGATCACGGCCGCCTGCTCGTCGGCCCCGGACACGCGGCCGAGGTTGGCCATGTACGGCATGAGCGTCTTCGGCCCGTGGCCCGTGCGGTCGAGCGGGCTCGCGATGGCGGTCGTCGTGGCACCGGGCGCGATGGCGTTCGTGCGGATGCCCGCCGTGCGGTACATGATCGCGAGCGACTTGGTCAGCCCCACGACGCCGTGCTTGGACACGGTGTAGGCCGTGCCCGCGGCACTGCCGCGCAGGCCGGCCTCCGACGCGGTGTTGACGATCGCGCCCCGGCCCTTGGCGAGCATGTGCGGCACGACGGCCCTGGCGAGCAGGAACGGCGCGGTGAGGTTGACCCGCAGCACCCGCTCCCACTCCTCGTCGGTGACGTCGGCGGTCGCCGTCATGCCGTCCATGATCCCGGCGTTGTTGACCAGCACGTCCACGCCGCCGAACGCCTCCACCGCGGTCGCGACCACCCGGTCCACCACGGCCTGCTCGCTCAGGTCGCCGACCACCGCCGCGGCGGCACCACCCGCGGCGGTGATCTCCTCGACCACCGCCGCGGCGCGGTCGCCGTCGAGGTCGGCGACGACGACGTTCGCCCGTTCGGCCGCGAAGCGCAGCGCGGCGGCCCGGCCGATGCCCGAGCCCCCACCGGTGACGATCACGCTGCTGTTGTCGAGTCCCGTCATGTCCTGCTCCGTCGTCCTCGTGGTGGGTGTGGTGTCAGCGGCGGGGGATCAGGCACGCCACGGCGGCGGCGGCGAGCGCCGTGGCCGCGCCGATCCCGATGATCACCCGGAACGCGGCCGGGGACGGCACCTCGGTCGGTCCGAACGGGACGGTGAGCCGCGACAGGACGACACCCGCGACGGCACTCGACACCGAGGTGCCGATGGAGCGCATCAGGGTGTTGAGGCTGTTGGCGGCGGCGGTCTCGGAGACCGGCACGGCGGACATGATCAGGGACGGCATGGCGCCGTAGGCGAGGCCGATGCCCGCGCCGACCACGCTGGAGATGAGCACGAGCTGCCAGATCTCGCTCAGCAGCAGCAGGTTGAGCGCGTAGCCCGCGGCGACCACCAGGGTGCCGGTGATCAGGGTGGTGCGAGGTCCGCTGGTGCGGGTGATGCGGGCGGACACCGGGGCCATCGCCATCATCACCAGGCCGGACGGGGCGAGCACCAGGCCGACGACGAACATCGGCTGGCCGAGGCCGTGCCCGGTGGCCGACGGGAGCAGCAGCAACTGCGGCAGGACCAGCGACATCGCGAACATGGAGAAGCCGAACACGGCGGAGGCGAGGTTGGTCAGCGCGACCGGCCTGCGCCCGCTGGTGCGCAGGTCCACCAGCGGTTCGCCGGTCCGCAGCTCCCACCGGCCCCACGCCACCAGCACCACGACCGCCACGCCGACCAGCGTCAGGGTCAGTCCGCTGGTCCAGCCCCACGCCGAGCCCTTGGACACGGCCAGCAGCAGGCACACCAGGACGATCGACAGGCCGATCGCGCCGACGAGGTCGAAGCGCCCGCCCGTGCGGACCGACGACTCCGGCACCAGCGCCACCACCAGCGCCGCGGCGACGACGCCGAGCCCGGCGGCGAGCCAGAACAGCAGGTGCCAGTCGACGCTGTCGGCCAGCAGCGTGGCGATGGGCAGGCCCAGTGCTCCGCCCACGCCCAGCGACGCGCTCATCAGGGCGGTCGCCGAGCCGAGCCGTTCGGCGGGCAGTTCGTCGCGCATGATGCTGATGCCCAGCGGGATGACCCCGGACGCGAGGCCCTGGAGCACCCGCGCCACCACCAGGGGGGCGAGGGTCGTGCTCAGCGCGCCCAGCGTCGAGCCCGCGACCAGCAGCGCCAGGCTGATCATCAGCATCCGGCGCTTGCCGTACATGTCGCCGAGCCGTCCCGTCGTGGGGGTGGCGACGGCGGCGGCGAGCAGCGTGGCGGTGATCGCCCAGGCCGTGTCGGCGGGGGTCGAGCCCAGCAGGGCGGGCAGCCGGGGCACCAGGGGGATCACGATCGTCTGCATCAGCGCCACCGTGACGCCCGCGAAGGCGAGCACGGCCACGACGGTGTTCGGCCGCCTGGTCACGTCCGGCGGAGGGCCGCCGGGCAGGTCGACGGGTGCGGTGGACGGCGTGGACGGCACGGGCGGGCCTCCGGACGGTGGGCGAGCGGACCAGGTGCTGATTAAAGCAGTCGATTGACTTAGATGGACCCGGCGGGATCTCCGGTCGTCCGGTGTGCCAGGCTCGTCGGACACGTCACGGGGTGGTGTCGCGCGGTCACGGAGCGGTATGGTCCGCAATTAAGTCAGTCGCTTGACTGTGGCCGTCGTGCGCCGATGCTCGCCCAGAGCCCCGTCCAGCACAGCCAGAGAGGTGTGCATGTCCACGCCACGCACGTCCGGACTCCCCGACGACCTGGGGTTCGACCCCGACGCCCTCCGCGCCAGGTACCGGGCCGAGCGCGACCGCCGGATCCGACCCGACGGGACGGCGCAGTACCGCCGCGTCGAGGGCGAGTTCAGCGCCTACGCCGACGACCCCCACGCCGACCGCGAGTTCACCAGGGAACCCCTGCGCGACCGGGTCGAGGTCGTGCTGGTCGGCGCCGGGTTCGGCGGTCTGCTGACCGGCGCCCGCCTGCGCCAGGCCGGTGTCCGGGACATCCGGGTGATCGACGAGGCCGCCGACTTCGGCGGCACCTGGTACTGGAACCGCTACCCCGGCATCCACTGCGACATCGAGTCCTACGTCTACCTGCCCCTGCTCGAAGAGGTCGGGTACGTCCCGAAGTGGAAGTACGCGCCGGGCGAGGAGATCCGGCAGCACGCGAGGGCCGTCGCCCGCCACTTCGACCTCTACCGCGACACCTGCTTCCAGACCCGCGTCACCGACCTGCGCTGGGACGACGACGCCGACGAGTGGATCGTCGGCACCAACCGCGGCGACGAGGTGCGGTCCCGCTACGTGGTGGTGTCGAGCGGGACCCTCAGCAGGCCCAAGCTCCCCGGCATCCCCGGCATCGAGACGTTCGCGGGCCACACGTTCCACACCAGCCGCTGGGACTACGACTACACCGGCGGCGACGCGAACGGCGGCCTCGACGGGCTCGCCGACAAGCGCGTGGCCGTCGTCGGGACCGGCGCGACCGCCGTCCAGGTCGTGCCGCACCTGGGCCGCGACGCCGAGCACCTGTACGTGTTCCAGCGCACGCCCTCCACGGTCGACGCGCGGGACAACCGCCCCACCGACCCGGAGTGGGCGCTGTCGCTGACCCCCGGCTGGCAGCGCCGCCGGATGGAGAACTTCCTGTCGATCGTCACCGGCCTGCCGTCCGAGGAGGACATGGTCTCCGACGGCTGGACCGGCAGCGCGCGGCTGCTCCAGAACCTCATCCCCAGCAACGCCTACGCGGACCTCTCGCCCGAGGAGCGCGAGCGGGTGAACGAGGTCGTCGACTTCCAGAAGATGAACGAGCTGCGCGCCAGGGTGGACGCGGTCGTCGCGGACCCGGCGACCGCCGAGGCGCTGAAGCCCTGGTACCGCTACATGTGCAAGCGCCCGACGTTCAGCGACGAGTACCTGGAGACGTTCAACCGCCCCAACGTCACCCTGGTCGACACCGCCGACCACGGCGGTGTCGAGCGCGTCACCGAGAAGGGCCTGGTGGTCGGCGGGACCGAGTACGAGGTCGACTGCGTGGTCTTCGCGACCGGGTTCGAGGTCGGCGTGTCCGGGGTCCTGTCCGGACTGCTGCCCGTGCACGGCCGCGGCGGCGTCGGGCTGCTCGAATCGTGGGGCCGGGGGCCGAAGACGCTGCACGGCTTCTACAGCCACGACTTCCCCAACCTCTTCCACCTCGGGCCGTTGCAGAACGCCAGCTCGGTGAACTTCGTGCACATCCTCGACGAGCAGGCGACCCACGTGGCCGCGGTCGTCGCCGAGGCGCGGGAGCGCGGGGCGCGCCGCGTCGAGCCGACCACCGAGGCCCAGGAGGCCTGGGTGGCGCGGATCCGGGAGAACGCCCCCGACCTGCACCGCTTTCAGTCCGAGTGCACCCCCGGCTACTACAACGCCGAGGGGATGCCCCGCGCGCGGCGCGAGACCTACGCCGACGGGCCCGTGGCGTTCCACGAGGTGCTGCGGCGCTGGCGCGCGGAGGGCGGTATGGACGACGTCATGGTGACCGCCGAATGAGCCGCTTCGGGGGCCCCGACCCGGTGGGCGCGCGGCGGCTGACCCGGCCGAACCCGCTGTGGGGCTCCAACGGGGTCGCGTTCGGGCCGGACGGGCGGCTGCACGTCGCCCAGTTCCTCGCGGGCCGGATCAGCGCCGTCGACCTCGCGTCGGGCGACGTCGAGGTGGTCGTGGCCGGTGACGGTCCGGTGCAGTCGCCGGACGACCTCGCGTTCGGGCCCGACGGGTCGATGTACATCACCGACCTGGTCCCGGACCGGGTGTGGCGGCGCGGCCCGGAGGGCGGGTTCACGCTGGTCTCCGACCGGGTGAGGGTGCCGAACGGCATCGCCTTCGTCGGCGAGCGGCTCTTCGTCAACGAGATGCGGCCCGGCGGCAGGCTGCTGGAGCTGTTCCCCGACGGCGGCGAGCCGAGGGTGCTCGCGGACGACCTGGCCATGGGCAACGCGATGCAGCTCGGCCCGGACGGCTGCCTGTACTACCCGCACATGCTGACCAACCGGGTCTTCCGGGTGCCGGTGGACGGCGGTGGGCCGGAGCTGGTCGCGGAGGACGTGCACGAGCCGGTCGCCGTGCGCTTCGACCGCGGTGGCGCCCTCGTGGTCCTGTCGCGCGGCGCGGCGGGCATCGTGACCCGGCTCGACCTGTTCGGCACCGGTGACCGCACGGTGGTCGCCAGCGGGATCGTCGGGCTGGACAACGCGGCGTTCGACGACGAGAACCGGATGTTCGTCTCCAGCTTCGCGAGCGGCGGCGTCGCGGAGCTGAGCCCGGACGGGCGGACCAGGGACGTGGTGCCGCGCGGGTTCGACGGCCCGTTCGGCGTGACCGTCGACCTGGGCGGGACCGTGTACGCGGCCGACCACTACCGGCTGGCGGGTCCCGCCGACGGCGAGGTGGTCACGCACGAGCTGCTGACGTTCGTCCACGGCATCGCCGCCGACGGCGGCCTGCTGCACGTGACCTCGCAGTACGGCGACGTCCGCACCTACGACCCCGCGACGGGGAGCGTGGTGCCGCGCGCGACCGGCCTGGACCGGCCGACGGGCATCGCGGTGCGCGGGGACGGCTCCCTCGTGGTCGCCGAGTCCGGCGCGGGCCGGGTCGTCGCCGTCGACGGGGCGGGCACCGTCACCGTGCTCGCCGCCGGGTTCGACCGGCCGGTGGACGTCGCGCTGGACGCCGAGCAGCGCTGCTACGTCAGCGACGACGTGCGCGGCGCGGTGTTCCGGATCGAGGACGGACGACCGGTGCTCGTCGTGGACGGCCTGGACGCGCCGCAGGGCCTGGTGGTCCGCGGCGACGACCTCGTCACCGTGGAGACGGGCGGGCGCAGGGTCGTGGCCACCAGCCTCACCACCGGCGTCCGCACGGTCGAGGCGGAGGACCTGGCCGTCGGCCCGCCGCCCGGCGAGGACCGCGCCGAGCCGGCCCTGTTCACCCACGGCGTCCCCGGTGTGCCGCGGCGGTTCGCCGGTCTCGCCCTCGGCCCGGACGGCTCCCTGTACGTCTCCGCCGACGGCGAGGGCACCGTGCTGCGCCTCACCCCCGCGCGGGAGTGACCGCCACCGGGCCCCGGCGGTGCACTGTGGACGGCGCGCTCCGGGGCTCGGCCACCTCGCACCCCGTGGACTACGCTCGACGCGGCCGCGAGGGAGTGCTGATGACCGACGAGGAACTGATCGTGGAGTTCGCGCTGACCCGCCTGGACAACCCCGGTCTCGACCTGGAGGAGATCGCCGCGCTCGTCGTGCGCCGCGTGGGCCCCGACCACATGCTGGAGTTCGCGTCCCAGAACCTCGGCACGCGCGGTGAACTGCGCGGGGCGGTGTTCCCGTCGGCCGTGGAGCACGTGCTGCGCGTCGTGCTCACGCTGCGCGGGCCCGCCGACTGATCAGACCCGCGCGCCCGGCGGGATCACGACGACCGGGCAGGCCGCGTGCCGCACGCAGCCGGGCACCACGCCGACCGACCAGGTGCCGCCCTGCCGGGTGCCGACCACCAGCAGGGTCGCCCGCCTCGACGCGCCGACCAGGACGGACACGGCGTCGCCGACGACCGTCACCTCCGCGACCGTCGGTGCGCCGGCACCTCGGCGCGGACCTCCCGCACAACCCGGTGCAGGTCGCCCGCCGGGTACCGACGGCGCTGGGCACCGTCCTCGGGCACGCGGCGCCACGCCGTCGTCGCCTCGACGAGCGCGCCCGTGCGGCTCGCCTCCCCGAGGGCCCAGCGCAGCGCCGCCCGGCTCTCCGGGGAGCCGTCCACGCCGACCACGATCACCGATGACGTCGTGCGAGCCTCCCGCGGGTCCTGGTGCGCTCCAGGCTGCTCCTCGCGCTCCCGGCGCGGCAGGGACCGACGCCACCTCCCCCCTGGCGGGGAGGTGGGGGTGTGGACACCGTGCTCGCGTGGCACGTGGACCGGCCGGGACCGATGGCGGGCGGGCCCCTGCGCGCCAGCCGGGACCCGCTGCCCGGTCCCGGTCCCGGCGAACTGCTGATCGAGGTCCTGGTGTGCGGTGTGTGCCGGACCGACCTGCACGTGGCCGAGGGCGACCTGCCCGTGCACCGGCCGGGGGTGACGCCGGGGCACGCGCTGACCCGCAGCGCGCGGGCGCGGGAACCGGGCGCCGCGTCGCCACCGGCGCGGGCGCCCCGCCGCCCGAACCGCTGGACTCGGCCATCCTGTTCGCGCCGGTCGGCTCCCTCGTGCCGCCCGCCCTCGAAGCGCTGGACCGCGGCGGCGCGGTGGCCGTGGCGGGCATCCACCTCAGCGACGCCCCGGTGTTGGACCACCGGCGCCACCTGTTCCAGGAGCGCCAGCTCCGCAGCGTCACGTCCAGCACGCGTGCCGACGCGCGGGAGTTCCTCCACTTCGCCGCCGGGCACCGGCTGCGCGTCGTGACCCGGTCCTACCCGCTGGACCGGGCCGACATCGCGTTGACCGATCAGGCGGCGGACCGGGTCGAGGGTGCGGCGGTGCTGGTGACCTGATCAGCGCGAGGCGTGGGCGGGCTGCCTGGACTGGGGGCCGCGCACGGCCGCGCCGGGGCGGGCGAGGTCGCTGGTCGGCGCGGGCCACGGTTCGGGCACGTGCGGGCGGTGCACGACCATCACCGGGCACGGGGCCTGGTGCAGGGCGGTCCTGGTGACCGTGCCGCAGCGGCCCGTCTCCGGCAGCTGGTCCCCGGCGCCGACCACGAGCAGGTCGGTGTCGGTGCAGCGGGCGACGGCCTCGTGCGGCTGACCGTGCAGCAGGACGACGGTGTGGGGAGGGCACCGGTCGAGCTTCTCCAGCTGCCGGGTGGCGTGGTCGAGCACGAACTGGTGGTCGGCGGCGACCGCGTCCTTGGTCGTCGGCACGGGTTGCGCGTGCAGCACGCGCACCGCGGCGCGGTGGCCGAGCGCTATCGCCGCGGCGCGGATGAGGACCGGGCCGTCGTCCTCGCCGCCGTTGATCAGGGCGGTGACCCTGCGGTTGTCGCCGCGCACCGCAGACGCCCTGCCGCGGACGACGACGGTGTCGCACGTGGCTCTGCTGACCAGGGGCAGCACCTTCTCCCCGAGGCTGAGGGAACTCGCGCGGTGGCCGCGGTAGCCGACCACCAGCAGACCCGACCCGCGTCCCGCGGTCTCCAGGTCGCGCACGGGGTCGGTGCCGGACTCGTGCACCCGCACGCGCAGCATGGGCAGGCTGCTGGTGATGTAGTTGAGGCCACCGTTGGCGGGGACGGTGTCGGGGACCTCGGTGGAGCGGTCCCACAGCCAGACGTCGAGCGCCGCGCCGGTCCGCCAGGCGTGCTCCGCGGCCCACCGCAGCGCGGCCTGGCCCCAGAGCGAGCCGTCGTTGCCCACCACCACCGGGAGCGGGAACCGGTTCGTCGTCTGGGAACGGCTTGGTTGACTCGGCACCTGGTACATGTGAGCTCCACTGGTGGTACGGCCCCCGGCGCCCCCCATCCTCGCGCGACGGCGCTCGCGGCGGCAGTGCACACGGGCCTGGCGGCTAGGGACGAAAGTCCCTAGGCGGTCGGGAACGAGTCGTTCCAGGGTCCCGAATCGGCCCTCCCCTCGACACGGTGTCGAGGATCGAACCGGCGGAAGCGCCTGCGTGGCAAGGGTTGTGGGAATAGTTCACGACCGGGCGCGCGTCGCGGTTGTTCCTGAACCCCGCGCGGGCGGTCTGGTTCACCCTGTGGTCCCGTGCCAAGCTGGACGCCCGGCACCGCGGTCGACCACGTCCGAGGAGGAGATGCCGAGATGGCCGGCGAGCCCGACTTCAGCGGATGTGGCACCAGGGTGAGCCTCACGGGGTTGCGCTTGGACGAACTGCTCGGTGAGGTGCGGGATCGGTTGACCGAGATCGCCGAATCGCGGGACCAGATGCGGAGCCTGCTGGACGCGGTGCTGGCGGTGGGGTCGGGGCTGGAGCTGGATTCGACGCTCCAGCGGATCGTGGACGCGGCGGTGGAGCTGGTGGGTGCGCGGTACGGGGCGTTGGGTGTGTTGGGGACCAGGGACGACC
>NZ_DBNGPQ010000097.1:0-56794 GCF_057122925.1 Umezawaea sp.
CTCGGTACAGCCGGACGGCACGGGTCCTCAACTCGTCAGGGTACTTCTTCGGTGGTGCCACGGACGACTCCCTTCAGGTCCTATCGGACCATGTTTGGAAAGCCTCCGAGCTATCGGGGGAACCTCAGCTGGAGTGGTGGCGGAGGAATGAGCCGGACTGACGTGACCCCGTTGGGTTTACCCAGATCACCTGGTCCAACTATCGGGGTCCCGTCAGATGCCCCTGAGCACCACGTCGAACACCGGCAGGTCCAGCCGGCCGTCCGCGGGCCGCCCGCCGCGGACCAGCCGACCACCGCGACGAAGGGACGCAAAGGCCTGCTCGAAGCTCCGCGGTGACGCCGCTAGGGCGATCGCCACGTCGGCGCCGCCCAGTGCCTGGATCTCGGCGACCGGGTCGGACGTGGCGGCGTTGACGGTGTGGTCTGCGCCCAGGCGCAGGGCCGGCTCCAGCTTGGTGTCCTCCACGTCCACCGCCACGGTGAACCCCCCGGCGATCCGGGCGTACCGCAGCTCCAGGTGGCCCAGTCCGCCGATGCCGAACACCGCGACTCGCTCGGCGGACCGCACACCGGCCACCTTGACGGCCTTGTACGTGGTGACACCGGGGCGCGTCAGCGGTACCGCGTCCACACTGGACACCCCTTCGGGCACCGGGACGACGTACCGGGCGTCGGCCAGCACGTGCTCCGCGTAGCAGCCGTCGACCGAGCAGCCGGTGTTCTGCTGCTGCTCGCACAGCGTCTCCCACCCCGACACGCAGCAGGAGCACTCCCCCGCAGGCGTGTCCGAGCCACGGGATCGCCACCCGCGTCCCGATGCGCGTGGCGCTGACGCCTTCGCCCACGGCCTCGATCACGCCGACGCCGTCGTGCCCCGGCACGAACGGTGGTGTCGGCTTCACCGACCAGTCGCCGTGCGCGGCGTGGATGTCGGCGTGGCGGATCCCCGATGCCTCCAGCCGCACCCGAACCTGGCCGGCACCCGGTTCCGGCACCGGCACTTCGTGGATCTCCAGCAGTGCGTCCAGCGTCGCGACGACTGCTTCCCCCACGGTGGCTGCTCATCGTGGTGGTGCGTCCGAGTCGGAGTTTTCGCCGACCGCATCGCTAGCGACGCGGTCGGAGGTCCCGTGTCAGCAGGTTCCTTGAGCCCTTCCGCCCGCTCGCCGGGGCGAGAACGCTCGAAGGTGGAGGGGTTCCACTGGTCGACCCGATCCGTGGACGGTGCACCGCGCGGAGGCGACCATGACGAGCACATCGGCTCGATCGACCCGTGGGACGGCGCAGCGGACGGGCTGCTTCGTCGCCGCGCTGGTCGACGTGGTCCTGTTGGTGTTGATCAACGTGTCGCCGGGGTGGCGGGTGGTTCCGTTCTTGACCGAGCAGGCAGGCGATGTAGTTCGAGTGGCCGACATCGGTCTGGCGGTGGGGATCGTGGTCAACCTGGTGTGCCTGGTCGTGCCGCGACGTCAGGTAGCTCTGCTCGGTGACGTGGTGACCACGGCGGTCGCCCTGGCCGTCCTGTGGCGGATGTGGGTGGTGTTCCCGTTCGACTTCGACGACCTCTCGGTCGACTGGGCGACCATCGCGAGGATCGCGTTGCCGATGGTGGGCGTGGTGGTGTTCATCGCGCTCGTGGTCCAGGCAGTGGCATTGGCGCGCGCGCTGGTGCGACCCGAAGCGCGGTGATCCCCGGTCCGCGGCCGGAAGTCCGTGCTCAGGACCTTCACCGGAGTGCGATGGGACCTCGGGCCCTGTCACCGGATGCGCACCGGCCGGAAGATCGAAGTGGGAAATGAGATCCGAGGAGGGGCGACATGGCAACGCTGGTCGAGGACCGGACGAGGAGCTCGATGGTGGTGAGGGCATGACCACCACCGAGGAACGTCTTGACGCCTGGCGCGGATTCCGCGGGGAGGACTGGCGCGGCGGCATCGACGTGCGCGGGTTCATCCAGGCCAACTACACGCCCTACGAGGGCGGCGCGGGTTTCCTGTGCGGGCCGACCGACCGGACCTCGAACCTGTGGAACGGCCTGGAGGGCTTGTTCGCGCTGGAGCGCGAGCGCGGTGTCCTCGACATCGACACGCACACCCCCTCGTCGATCACCGCGCACCGACCCGGTTACCTCGACCGGTCCACCGAGATCATCGTCGGCTTGCAGACCGACGCTCCGCTCAAGCGCGCGATCATGCCCAACGGTGGGCTGCGGATGGTGCAGGCGAGTCTCGACGCCTACGGGTACGAGATGGATCCGCTGGTGCGGGAGGTCTTCACCAAGTACCGCAAGACCCACAACGACGGCGTGTTCGACGCCTACACCGAGGAGATCCTGCGGGCCCGCCGGGCCGGGATCGTCACCGGCCTGCCCGACGCCTACGGGCGCGGCCGGATCATCGGTGACTACCGGCGGGTCGCGCTCTACGGCGTGGACCGGCTCGTGGCCGCCAAGAAGGCCGAACGATCCCTCCTGGACGTGGTCCCCTCCACCGAAGCGGTGATCCGCGACCGGGAGGAACTGGCCGAGCAGGTGCGAGCGCTGGACGAACTCCGGACGATGGCCGCGAGCTACGGGGACGACATCTCCGGGCCCGCGACAACCGCTCGGGAAGCCGTGCAGTGGTTGTACTACGCCTACCTCGCGGCGGTGAAGGAGCAGAACGGTGCCGCGATGTCGCTCGGTCGGACCTCCACGTTCCTCGACGTCTACCTCCAGCGCGACCTCGACGGGGGAACGCTGACCGAGGAGCAGGCCCAGGAACTGGTCGACGACCTGGTGATCAAGCTGCGGATCGTGCGCTTCCTGCGCACCCCTGCCTATGATCAGTTGTTCTCCGGCGACCCGACGTGGGTCACCGAGAGCATCGGTGGCATGGGCGAGGACGGGCGTCCGCTCGTCACCCGCACCAGCTTCCGGTTCCTGCAGACCCTCTACAACCTCGGCCCCGCACCGGAACCGAACCTCACCGTGCTGTGGTCGCCCCGGTTGCCCGAGGGCTTCAAGCGGTTCTGCGCCGGGGTGTCGGTGGACACCAGCTCGATCCAGTACGAGAACGACGAGCTGATCCGGCCGAGGTTCAGCGACGACACCGCGATCGCCTGCTGCGTGTCAGCCATGAAGGTCGGCGAGCAGATGCAGTTCTTCGGCGCGCGGGTCAACCTCGCGAAAGCACTGCTGTACGCGATCAACGGTGGACGCGACGAGGTCAGCGGTGACCAGGTCGCTCCCCCGTTCCCCGCGATCACCGGCGAGTACCTGGACTACGAGGTGGTCCGTGCGGCGCTCGACCAGACGACGGACTGGTTGGCCAAGACCTACGTCGACGCGTTGAACATCATCCACTCCATGCACGACAAGTACGCCTACGAGCGCATCGAGATGGCGCTGCACGACCACCCGGTGCAGCGGCTGCTCGGGTGCGGCATCGCGGGCCTGTCGGTCGTCGCGGACAGCCTGTCGGCGATCAAGCACGCGCGGGTGCGGGTGGTCCGCGACGAGTCCGGCATGGCCGTCGACTACGCCGTGGAGGGCGAGTTCCCGCGCTACGGCAACAACGACGACCGCGCCGACGCCATCGCGGTCGACTTGGTCGAGGACTTCATGGCCAAGGTGCGGCGCTACCCTGCCTACCGCGACGCGGTGCACACCCAGTCGGTGCTGACCATCACCTCCAACGTCGTCTACGGCAAGCACACCGGCAACACCCCCGACGGACGACGAGCTGGTGAACCGTTCGCGCCCGGCGCCAATCCGATGAACGGCCAGGACCGGCACGGGCTGGTCTCCGCCGCGCTGTCGGTGGCGAAGCTGCCCTACGACCAGGCGCTGGACGGGATCTCGCTGACCGCGAGCATCACGCCCCCCGGTCTGGGCCGCACCCCGGAGGAGCGGGTGACCAACCTGGTCGGTGTGCTGGACGCCTACGTCGACGCGGGCGGCTTCCACCTCAACGCCAACGTGCTCAACCGGGAGGTCCTGCTCGACGCGATGGAGCACCCGGAGAACCACCCGCAGCTGACCATCCGCGTCTCCGGGTACGCGGTGAACTTCGTGCGGCTGACCCGCGAGCAGCAGCGGGACGTGATCAGTCGAACCTTCCACGGGTCGCTGTGAGCACCGGGGCGGTCCACTCGTGGGACATCGCGACCGCGGTGGACGGTCCCGGCACCCGCTTCGTCGTCTTCACCGCGGGATGCCCGTTGCGCTGCCGGTACTGCCAGAACCCGGAGACCTGGCACGAGCGCGACGGGCAGCGCGTGTCCGTGGACGAGCTGATGGCCGAGATCGTGAAGTACCGGCGGTTCATCGAGGTCGCGGGCGGCGGTGTCACCGTCAGCGGTGGGGAACCGCTGCTGCAGCACACCTTCGTGGCCGAGCTGCTGCACCGGTGCAGGGAACTCGGTCTGCACACCGCGCTGGACACCTCGGGATTCCTCGGCCACCACGCGACGGACGCTCTGCTGGCCGACACCGACCTGGTGCTGCTGGACATCAAGTCCTGGGATCCGGCCACCTACCTGCGGGTGACCGGCGAGGAGGTGGCACCGACGCTCGAGTTCGCCCGTCGGCTCTCGGCCATGGGCAAGCCGATGTGGATCCGGTTCGTCCTGGTGCCCGGACTGACCGACGACCGGGACAACGTGGAGGGGATCGCGGAGTTCGTCGCGACGCTGGAGTCGGTCGAGCACGTGGACGTGCTGCCGTTCCACAAGCTCGGCGCGCCCAAGTACGCGCGGCTGGGCATCCCGTTCCCGCTCGCGGACACCCCGACGCCCGACGCGGCACTGGTCGGGAGAGTTCGCGGGCAGTTCATCCGCCACGGTCTGCGCGCTTGATCCGACGGGCTCCGGAGCCGCCGTCAGCCTTGTGGCTCCGGAGCCGTGGACAGTTCGAACCCGGTCACCATCTCCGGCACGATCCGGATGACGTGGTCCATCGACCCGCGCACCCAGGGCCGCAGGACCTCCTCGAACCCGGCCGCGTCGTCGAGGTCGAAGACGCGCTTCGCCACGCCGACCACGATCACGCTCCACCCCAGGCGCGACACGGGATCGATCGCATCGGCTTCGTAGGCGACCACCATGCCCACGGCGGAGAGCACGGCGGCACCGAGGTGCGTGCGGATGATGATGGTGCCCCGGTCGACGACGTGGTTGACCGGACGGATCGCGGGCAGCGCGTCGCGCGAGAACACGACACGGCCGAAGGGCACGCCGGCCAGCAGGTCCAGGGACTTCGCCTCCGACAACCGCACCAGTCCCCTGGGCTCGTCCTGCGTGGCGCCGCTCATCGCGCGCCGCCGAGGTGAAGGTCCCGCGGTGACCGTCGCACCAGCGGCAGGGTCCTGGAGGAGGGTATCCGGGTCACCGGGAGCTCGCTCCGCCCACACGCGTGGCAGCTCGGCATCTCGACCGCAGATCGCACCGCGGTTCCGTGGCGCGTTTCTCGCTGGCGCAACTCGACTCCTGTGGCACTGTCGACACCGCGCACGAGGCGGACGGGCCATCGCCGCCACCGGATGCACCGCGCGTGCTGGCGTTCATTGTCGACAGCGGTGATTCGGGTTCAGCAGGGCACAAAGTCCCTGATGATCAAGCGCCAGGACCCTGGCGGGACGATTCGACGAGCACGTCAGGACCCGCGGTGGCGGGCGCTGATGAGCCGTTGCAGCGCGACGGCCCGGTTTGCGGTGCGCGCGTCCGACTCGGCCAGTTCGACAGCCGTCACCACGTGGGCGTCAGGTCCGGGGTAGACGAGCGTCTCGTGCCCGGTGTCGAGCCATCGCACGAGGTAGGGCGGCCCGCCGTCAGCACGGCGGACGCCGACGATCCGTCCCCTGCGCGCTGGTCTGTCTACGCTGGACTGCTCGACGAGCAACCAGTCACCGGTCTGGGCCCGCATGGTGTTCTCCTCCGTTCACCGGACGTCCCACGCCGTCGGCTGTTGTTTCGGACAAGGTCTTCCGGGAGCGCGACTGAGCGCGCACGACCGGGTGTTCGGTGCCGTCGCGCTCACTCGATCTCGGCGGACCAGTCGTTGGCAGGCGCGGCGACGGTTCCTACGGCGGCCACCAGCGGTGCGACCACCGCGGCGAGCACACCCGCGTCCATGGACACCTCGACGACCGGGTGGCCGCTGCGATCCCTGACGACGATGTGGTGGGCGTGGTGCGCCGCGGCGTCGACAGCGGGTTGTTCGAGGGTCGGCACGACGGTCTCCCGGTGGGATGTTTCCGCGGATCGACTCGGCAGGGTTCAGTACCTGGGCCTCAGACCCGATTCGGCCTTGACGACCGTGTCGTCCCAGCCATAGGTGAGGTCGGACTCCACGTCGACCACTCCCGGCATCGCCTGGATCAGGCGGACGGCCAACTCGGTGTCGCCACGTCGTTCCAGCCGCCCTCGCACGGACACGACGCCGCCCTTGGCGTGGACCTCGAAGGTGGCGGGGTCGGCGAGCAGCACGCGGTGGAACACCTGCTGGAGCACGTCGGCGCGCAGTTGCTCGTCGTCGCGGAGGAACAGCCGCAGCAGGTCGCGCCGGGAGACGACCCCCACCAGTGTCCCCTCCGGGTCGACCACGAACAGTCTGCGCACACCGGACCTCGCCAACTGGCGCGCTGCGGCGCTCACCGGCGCCTCCGGGGTGATGGTGATGACAGGAGCGGTCATGATCTCACCCGCGGAAACGGCTCCGGACTTGCGCCACCTGTCCTTGCGGGCGCGGGCGGCGAACAGCGCGGGCGACGGTGCGGTGCCGCCGAGGAACTCCTCCTTGGCCAGCAGGTCGGCCTCCGACACGACGCCGATGGCCCGCTTGCGCTCGTCCACCACGGGAAGCGCGCTGAAACCACCGCTGTCGAGCAGCTCCACCAGTTCCTTGAACGGGGTGGCCGTCCCGACGGTGACCACCTCGCGGGTCATCACCTGATCAACGCTGGGCTCTCGCATCTCGACCTCCAACTCCGGGGACTTCTCCTTCCAGCTTCGACTCCGCCGGTCACGGATCGCAGTGGCCAAAGTCCGCCGAACCGGGGCGAAGGTCCCGGCTTCCCCTGGCGGCGGGTTCGGCGTCGGCTCCGTGCGGCGCTGTGGTGCCCGCGGCCGGACTCCGCGGACCTGACCGGGACGGCTGGGGCTCGGCCGCACGCTCGGCCGCGGCCGAGCCCCAGCCGCCCAAGGCCACTCCGACGTCCGCGGCGGCCAGCGCGGGAGCGTCGTCGATGCCGTCGCCGACCATCGCGGTCACCCCTGCCGCTTTCTCCGCCCTCACCCTCGCGACCTTGTCCGCCGGGTCGCACGCGGCGTCCACCTCGTCGAAACCGAGCCCGTCCGCGGTCCTCAGCGCGACCGCCCAGCGGTCACCGATGAGCAGCACGAGCCTGGTCAACCCGGCCGAGCGCAGCCTGCCCGTGGTCTGGGCCGCGTCGGACCGGACGGGGTCGCGCACGAGGAGAACGCCGACGGGGTCGCCGTCGGCGGAGATCCACACGGTGCCCGCGCCATCCTGACGGGCGCTGGTCTCGGCTTCCCGGATCCAGTCCGCTCGGCCCCGCTGCGCGGGATCGAGCCCACCCACGGCGATCCGGTGCCCGTTCACGGTGCCCGCGGTCGCCTGTCCGGACCGCTCGACCACGTCGGTGGCGGGAGCCGGTCCACGGCCTGCCGTCTCGGCTGCGACGACCACGCACGCCGCGAACACGGGGGAGGACACCTGCTCCACCGCGGCGGCGGGGTCGAGCACGTGGTCGCGGGACCGGCCCGGAGCGGTCAGCACCCCGGTCACGGCGGGTCGTCCGAGCGTGATCGTCCTGGTCGTGTCCAGCACGCCGGTCCGGAGGTCGCCGAGCACCTCCAGCGAACGCCCGTCACGCACGACCACACCGACCCGCGAGGCCCTGGACATGCCCGCGGTGATGGCGACCGGCACCGCGAGCGGCAGCGGGCACGGCGTCGCGGTCACCAGGACGGCGACCGCGCGGGTGAGGTCGTGGGCGAGGAACGCCGCGAGGCCGGCCACGGCGAGCGCCACCGGCAGGAACACGGTCGCGACCCGGTCGGCGAGGCGGATCGCGGACGCGGTGGTAGCCGCGGCGTCCCGTGCCAGGTCAAGCGCACCGGCGTAGGTGCTGTCGCGTTCGGTGGCGACCGCACGCAGGTCGACCGACGCTCCCGCGTCGACCACGCCGCTGCGCACCCGGTCGCCCGCCGGGCGCGGCTTGGCCGGTCGACGCGGATTCGTCGGGGGTGGCCGGTCCGAGCGGCGTGGGGCCCACCGGGGTCACCTCGCCCTGGCCGAGCACCAGGTGCTGCCCCGGTCGCACGTCCCGCACGGGGAGCAGCCGCAGTCCGGTGTCGGTGCGCAGCCGGACGGCGCGCGGTCCAGCAGTGCGCTCAGGTCGCGGCCTGCTCGGCGCTGGGCGTAGGCGTCGAGCGCGCGTCCGCCGCCGAACATGACCGCGACGACGGCACCCGCGAAGCCCACCAGGACGGTGCCCACGAGGGCGAGCACGTCGGCTCCGAACCGGCCGGAACGCAGGTCGGCGGCGACCCGCACGACCGCGGGCACCGCGGCGACGACCGCCGCCGCGGTCCACGCCCACTCGGCTCCCGGAACCCCGGCCACCCACAGCCCGACACGGCGGCGAGGAGCAGGCTGACCGCGCTGAACAGCAGGACCTCGCCCGCGAACTTCCGGCTCGCGCGGCTGCGGGTTCGCTCGAACGCGGTCACCCGACCGCTGCCCTGGTGGCGCGGCGGTTCGCCCTGATCGACTTGTGCAGGGTGTCCGCCG
This sequence comes from Umezawaea sp., assembly GCF_057122925.1. Lineage (NCBI taxonomy): Bacteria > Bacillati > Actinomycetota > Actinomycetes > Pseudonocardiales > Pseudonocardiaceae > Umezawaea > Umezawaea sp. The sequence continues at coordinate 8,797 of NZ_DBNGPQ010000097.1, forward strand.
CGAGGACAGCGGGTACCGCGCAGGCCGCCAGGACCCAGCCCAGCGCCGAGGGGAAGGTGCCGCCCAGCAGGTCTGCGACCGGTGGCACGCCGAGGAACGCGAGCAGCAGCACCAGTTCCACCAGGATCGCCCAGCCGAGCAGCCGGTTGCCGCGCAGGCCGACGCCTGCCACCGTGCGCGAACCGCTGCGACAGGCGAACGCGTTGGCCAACTGGCCGAGCACGACCGCGGCGAACGCGGTGCCCGACGCGACCGTCAGCAGTTCGGCGTCCGGTGTGCGGCCCAGTGCCCAACCGCCCGCCAGGAGCACGCCGAGGAAGGCGCCCATCTCGACGACGGCCTCGCTGGGGCCCAGGACGCCGAACACCCGGACGAGCACCGTGCGGTCGATGAGCGCGCCCGTGGGTGCCTTGCCGTGCATGGTCTTGGGGTTGGGTGGTTCCGCGCCCAGTGCGAGCGCGGGCAGCAGATCGGTGCCGATGTCGAGCGCCAGCACCTGGAGCACGGTCAGCGCGAGCGGGATGGAACCGCCGGACAGAGCCCAGACCACGAACGGCGTCAGTTCCGCGACGTTGTCGGTCAGGTGGTAGGTCAGGAACCGGCGGATGTTGGCGAAGGTGGCGCGGCCGAGTTCGACGGCGGCGACGATGGTGGCGAAGTGGTCGTCCAGCAGGACAAGGTCGGCTGCTTCCCTGGCCACGTCGGTGCCGGACGCGCCCATCGCCACGCCGATGTCCGCGGCGCGCAGGGCGGGCCCGTCGTTGACGCCGTCGCCGGTCATGGCGACCACGTGTCCCCTGGCCTGCAACGCCTTCGCGATCCGCAGCTTGTCCTCGGGGGTGACCCGCGCGACGACCGCGCCGTCGCGGTCGAGCAGCTCTCCCAACTCGGCCTCGTCCTGCGGCAGACCCGCTCCTTCCAGCACGAGCTCGTCCGGTCCGAGAAGCCCCACCTGGCGGGCGATCGACCGCGCGGTGGCGGGGTGGTCGCCGGTCACCATGAGCAGCCGGATCCCGGCGGTGCGGCAGGACTCGATGGCGGAGGTGACGTCGTCGCGCGGCGGGTCTTGCAAGCCGACCAGGCCTACGAGTTCCAGGTCGCGTTCGGCGGCCTCCCACCCCGTGTCGTCACCGGCTCGCCGTTCCCGGCGCCGGGCCACGGCCAGCACCCGCAGGCCGCTGTCGGCCAGGGTCGTGATCGCCTCCGCGGCACCGGTGGTGGACGCGCAGAGCGGCAGGACGGAGTCGGGCGCGCCGGACACGTGCACGCCGTCCGCATCGACCACAGAAGAGCGCCTGCGCCGCGGGTCGAAGGGGTGCTTGACCTCGGCGGTGGTCGGGACTTCCGCACCGGATCGAGCGGCCAGCACGTGCAGGGCGACCTCCATCGGGTCGCCCACCGGGAGCCACTTCCCGTCGCGGTGTTCCACGTGCGCGACCGGTGAACACCGGGCCGCGCTGACGGCCAGTTCGCGCACCCGTACCCGGACCGCCTCCGATCCAACGACCTCGCCGGCCGGGTCGTAACCCACGCCCTCGACCTTCGCTTCGCCGATCGGGGTCCAGACCGTCACGACCGACATCTCGTTGCGGGTCAGGGTTCCGGTCTTGTCGGTGCAGATGAAGGTGGTGGCGCCCAACGTCTCCACGGCGTCGAGCCTGCGCACGAGCGCGTTGCGCCCAGCCATGCGCTGCGCGGCACGGGCGAGCGACAAGGTGACGGTGGGCAGCAGGCCCTCGGGCACCAGAGCGACGGTCACGCCGACGGCGAAGAGGAACGCTTCGATCGGCGGCAGGCCGAGCAGTACTGCGATGCCGAGGAACGTGGTACCGACCGCGATGGCGGTGAACCCGACCACGCGCACGACCTTGTTGAGCCGCAGTGTGAGCGGACTCGGCGGCCGGGTCGCGCGGCCGGTGAGGGCGGCGATGGCCGCCAACCGGGTCCTCGCACCGGTGGCCGTGACGACGGCGGTCGCCTCGCCTTCCACGAGGTGGGTGCCCGCGAGCACCGCGCTCCCCCGCTGGGTGCGCACGGGCTTGCTCTCACCGGTCAGCATGGACTCGTCCACGGCCAGACCGGCGAGGTCGACGACCTCGGCGTCCGCGCTCACCCGGTCGCCCGCCGCCAGCAGCACCACGTCGCCCACCACCAGGTCGGTGGCGTCCACGAGGACGGGTCGGCCGTCGCGCAGTACCTTGGTCTTGACCGGCAGCAGGTCGCGCAGCTTCTGCGCGGCCCGGTCGGCCCGGTACTCCTGGGCGAAGGCGAACGCGCCGTTGAGCAGCACGACCACGGCGATGGCCACCGACAGCGACGGCATACCGGCGATGTGGGCGAGCACGGCCGCGACCCAGAGCATGACGGCGAAGATGTGCACGAGTTGCTTGGCCAACAGCACCAGCGGATGCGCGCGCTTGCCAGTGGGCAACGTGTTGGGGCCGTCGCGGCGCAGCCTGATCGCCGCTTCGGCCCCGCTCAGCCCCTCCCTGCCGGTGGTCGAGGTGGACAGCACGGTGTTCGCCTTCCTCTTGGGTCAGTTGACGTGCTGGCGCGCCGAGTGCGTCGCCGCGAGCTTCGCTCCCCAACTCCGGGCGCGGTCGATCTCGCCGTCCTTGAGCGGGCCTGGTGTGCCGTGGACGTAGAAGCTCTCGGACCGCAGGAGCGGCGGGAAGCCGAGCCTGCGCAACCGACCGAGCGCCCGGCGGGCCGCGGAACCGGGCATCATGGCGAGCTTGACCCGCGTGTCGAACGCGGAGACCACCGCGGTGCCGGGCGTCAGCTCGTCCAGCCACTCGCGCAAGCCGATCCCGGTGGAGACGATCTCCCCGACCGCCTGGTCGGCCGCCGACTTCCTGGTGGTGGGCCTGCTCAGCCCGAACGCGTGGGTGGGAGCGCCGACGACCAGCAGGTCGACGTCGTCGGGCAGCGGGACCGGAGCCTCCCCCACCTCCACCAGGTCGACGGTTCCCGCGTCGGCGAGGCCTTCCGCCACCGCTTTCGCGACCTCCCTCGTGTTGCCGAACATCGATTCGTAGACGACCAGCACTCGTGTCATGGCTCTCCCCTTCCTGCTGGACAACGGTTCGACGTCAGTGCCGCTGCTCGTCGCGGACGATCACGACGGGGCAGGGCGCGTGGTGCAGCAGCGCTTGGCCGGTGGAGCCGAGCAGCAGACCGGCGAAGCCGTCCCGGCCGCGGGATCCGACCACGACCAGGCGAGCGGTGTCGGAGTAGTCGACCAGGCGCCGGGCCACGTGCCCTTCGGCGACGACCCGTTCCACGTGCACGTCGGGGTGCTTCTCCTGCCACCCCGCGAGCCGCTCCGACAGCAACCGGTGGTGCTCGGCCTCCCTCTCCACCCGGTCGCGTTCGTCGAGGGCGATCGCGTCGATCCAGGTGGGCAGGCGGTGCCACACGTGCACCGCGACCAGGTCGGTCCCCTCCAGGTCGGCCTGCTCGAACGCGCGGCCGATCGCCTGTTCGGACGCGGGCGACCCGTCGACCCCCACGACGACCGGCCCACGGCCCGTGACGGAGCCGCGGACCACGACGACCGGGCTGTGGGCGTGCGCGCTCAGCGCCATCGCGGTCGAGCCCGCCATCAGCCCGGTGAAGCCCCCGTATCCGCGGGAGCCGACCACGACCTCGTAGGCGGAGGCGGACAACCCGATGAGTGCGGTCACCGGCTCACCGGCTTCCAGGCGCACTTCGGGTTCGAGGCCGGGTGCGGCCTCGCGGGCGACGTCGGCGGCTTCGTGCAGCCACCGCCAGGCCACCCGGTGCAAGTCGTCGCGCAGCCGGTCGGTGAGTTCGAGGTTGTCGAACGGCAGCGGGAGCTGCGCGTGCACCACCAGGAGCCTCCGGTGTCGCCGCTGGGCTTCCCGTGCTGCCCAGGCGACCGCGTCCAGCGCGGACCGGGACCCGTCGACACCCACCACCACGGCGGCGCCCTGTTCGTTGTGGACTGTCATGTCCGCTCATTCCCTCCTGGTCGTTCTAGCCTCGGGACAGGACGACCTTGAGGGCGCCCGTTTCCTGGGGTCGGGCGAACACGTCGTAGGCGGCCTCCATCTCGTCGAGGCCGAACCGGTGCGTGAGGAACCTGGTCGCGTCGAGCTGGCCGGTGGCGAGCATCCGCAGCAAGGCTGGGGTGGACCGCGTGTCGACCAGACCGGTGGTGATGGTGACGTTGCGGATCCACAGGTCTTCCAGGTGCAGCGTGGCGGGCTTGCCGTGCACACCGATGTTGGCCACTCGACCGCCCGGACGGACCAGCCTGGTGCAGAGCTCGAAGCTCTCGGGCACGCCGACCGCTTCGACGACCACGTCGGCGCCCAAGCCTTCGGTCAGCTCCGCGACGACCGCCTCGGGATCGTCGGTCAGGGTCACGGTGACGTCGGCGCCGAACTGCTTGGCCGCGTGGAGCCTGGCTTCCGAGAGGTCTACCGCCACTACGTGGCGGGGACTGAACAGGTGCGCGGTCATGATCGCGGCGAGACCGATCGGGCCCGCACCGACGACGACCACGGTGTCACCGGGGGCGACCTGGCCGTTGAGCACACCGACCTCGTAGGACGTGGGCAGGATGTCCGCCAGCATCAGCGCGGCCTCGTCACCGACCCCGGAGGGCAGCAGGTGGGTCGAGGTGTCGGCGAACGGGACCCGCACGTACTCGGCCTGGGTGCCGTCGATGCGGTGGCCGAGGATCCAGCCCCCGCCGCCGAGGCACTGGCCGAACATGCCGATCCGGCAGTACCGGCACCGGCCGCACGCGCTGATGCACGAGACCAGCACCCGGTCGCCGGGCTTGATCCCGCGCACCGCGGCGCCGACCTGCTCCACGGTGCCGACCGCCTCGTGCCCGAGGATCCGGCCGGGCTCGACCGCGGGCACGTCGCCCTTGATGATGTGCAGGTCGGTGCCGCAAATGGTCACCGCGTCGACCCGCACGACCGCGTCGGACACGTCCTGGACCTCCGGACGGGGCACGTCGTCCCACGAGCGCTTGCCGGGTCCGTGGTACACCAAGGCCTTCATGACTTCTCCTGTTCCCGGCGGGCTCGCCGCCGTCCGAGTGATCGGCAACTGCGGTGCGGTGTCACGGCCGCGGGGAGCCTGCGCGGCCGTCGTCGTCGGCCATGGCCGCGGTGAAGAGCCCGGTGTGGCGCAGCGTCGCGAATCCCCACAGCCCGACGATGTTCAGCACGAACACGAAGAGCAGCAAGGAGTGGGCGGTGATCAGCGTGGCCACGCCGAGCAGGGTCGCGGTCGTGCCGAGGACGGCACCCACTCGCATGGCCAGGTCGTCGGTGGCGCGGTGCCGGCCACCGACCGCCGCGGCGCTGACGCCGAGGGCGAAGCACACGGCCGCGACCACGCGCACGTCCCCGAGGAACGGCTGAGACGTCAGCTCGAGGTGCTCGGTGTACAAGGCGACGGCCGCGATGACCAGGACCGTCGCCCAGGTGTCCTTCACGTTCGGTCTCATGTGGACCTCCAGTCCCGGCCGGGCTTCGCCTTCAACGGTGTCGCGTCGCGGTGGGGTGGCACAGGGCCTTTGGTCCGCTCGACACCGGGCCGGTCAGCTCACACGGGGGGCGTTCACGCCGGCGGGCAGCACGACTACCGGCACGGTCGACCGCCGCGCGCACGCCGTGCTCACCGAACCGAGGACGGCCTTGCGCAGGCGTTCACCGCGATGGCTCGCGACGACCAGCAGAGCGGCGTCCTCCGAATGGCGGATCAGCACCTCCGCCGGGCCTCCTTCGGCGCTGACCTGCTCGATCGGCGGGGTCTCGCTCCGCCCGCCCACCACGGCGGCCACGGCCTTCGCCAGCTCGACCGCCGCCCAGTGCTCGGCTTCTCGCAGCGCGGCGAGAGCGGTGAGCCCCAGCGGCTCGAAGACCCACGCGCGGACGGCGCGCACGCCGCAGCCCCGCAGCAGTGCCTCGTCGAGCGCCCGGTCCAGTGCGCGCTGGGCCGCCTCCGACCCGTCGACACCCACCACGATCGGCTTCGGACCGCTCATCACGCCACTCCCTTCGGCTTCGCCCCGCCCCAACGGTCGTCGCATCGGCGAGGTGCGACGAGAGCCGGAAGTCACCGCCGACGGGGACCATTCGTCACTGCCGGATCCGGAGCGCCCGGACGACAGTGGGAGTCGCGATCGGGTGCACCGTTCCAGTCCGATGTGGAGGAGTGCCGTGGAGAACTCGCCCAAGACCATCGTGGTCGGCGTTGACGGATCACCCGCGAGCGCCGCCGCACTGCGGTGGGCGCTGGAGGAAGCGGTGCGCGGGGGAGCGGAGGTGGAGGCGATCACGACGCGCGAACGCGAACCGGCGTTCGCGCCCGCCACGTCGACGGGCTTCTTCCCGCACGGCGAGAAGCCGCACCGGCATCTGGTGCGCGAACTGCACGAGATGGTGCGGGACGTCTCCTCGCGGCTGGAGAACCCGCCGGAGGTGACCGAGGCGGTCCTGCTCGGTGATCCGGCGGTGGAGTTGGCGCGCATGTCGCACCACGCGGACCTGCTCGTGCTGGGCGCCCACGGTCACGGCAGGGCGGCCGGGATGCTGCTCGGCAGCGTCGTCTCCGAGTGCCTGCGCCACGCCGCCTGCCCCGTTGTGGTCATCCCGCCGGGTGCGGCTCGCTGATCCCGGAGACGGTGAGCGAAGCCCACACGTGCGCAGGCAGCGGGCCGCGGCCCACCGTCGCCGTCAACCCCAGTTCCCGAGCCTTGAGCCGGACCGCCTGAAGGGCGGCACCCGCGAGCAGCACATCACGCCTGCTGTCCCCCTCGGTCGACACGTGCAGCGTGACCGAGCCGCCGGTGTCGACCGGCCGCACCCGCGTTCCCTCCCAGTGGTTCGCCGCCACGAGAACAGGCAGCACGGCCGGGTCGGACGTCCCCCGCTCCTCCACCGCCTGTCGGCCAACAGCTGCCAGCACCGCGAGGAGGTCCGGCTTCGCCGCGTCCCTCGGCAGCGACACCTCGACCCGCCAACCGGCCGCACGGAGAGCCGCGTGGAGGTTGTGCAGGACACCGCCGCAGGTCAGCAAGCGGCCGATGCCGAGCCGGTCCCGGAACGAGTGGCGCGGCAGCTCGTAGAGGGCCACAGCGCGCCCGTGCGGTTCGAGCACCCACGGGTGCCCGCCGCCGTAGACCGGTGCGCTGCGCGCTGCGCGGACCAGCAGGTCCACCTCGCTGGAGCTCCACTCCGGTGTTTCGGTCCGCGTCCCGCGCACGTCGGCCACCTCCCCCCACCACGGTGCCGAGGAGCGCGGCGCGCCGACAGTGCGCCGAGTCCCCTCACGGGCGGCGATGGCCCCGTCCGGACGGGGCCCTTCGCCCCTCGCCCGGCCCCCTCGCCGGACTAGAGCATCGAGGGACCACAGACGAGGAGTTGACCACCATGAAGACCGCACAACGGATCATCGTCGGCATCGACGGCTCGCCCGCGAGCACCGCCGCCCTCGCCTGGGCGGTCCGCCAGGCCAAGTCCACCGGGCATTCGGTGCTGGCGGTGTCGGTGTGCAGGCTCGACGCCAAACCCCCGTCCAGCACACCGCTGCCGGTCACCCGGCCCGTGGGGAGCGACCCGTTCCGCGAGCAGCACGCGCGTGCCCTGCGGACAGCGGTCGAGCGGGTGGGCCAGGACGCCGACGGGGTGCTGGTCGACCAGCTCGTGCCGACCGGCGACCCCGGCAAGGTCCTGGTGGAACTGGCCGCCGAGGCCGACGCGCTCGTGCTCGGCGGCCACGGCTACCGCAAGTCGGGGCTGACCGTGATCGGGTCGGTGGCCGCGTACTGCCTGCGGCACGCGACCTGCCCGGTGACCGTGGTCCCGCCGGCCGCCGTCGATGCGGGCGGTCTGGTCACACCTGGGGCGGCGCAGGAGTTCCGCTGACCGTCGGGCCTCGGCGGGCAGAGTCCTTGGACCCTGTTCGCGCACGGTCGACACCGGCACCGTCACCACCGACGGCGTAATGTGCACTGGGGCTCAAACGCGTGACGGCAGGCCGGGGCCTGCGCTCTCTGGAGGTGGTGGGGGTGCCCACGAAGATCTTCCTGGTGGACGACCACGAGATCGTCCGTCGCGGTGTCGCGGAACTGCTCGGTGAGGAGGAAGACCTCCAGGTGATCGGTGAGGCGTCGTCGGTGACCGAGGCGCTCACCCGCGTCCCCGCCAGCGGCGCCGACGTGGCCGTGCTCGACATCCGGCTGCCCGACGGCAACGGCATCGAACTGTGCCGCGACCTGCGCTCCCGACTGCCCGACCTCAACGTGCTGATGCTGACCTCGTTCGCCGACGACGAGGCCCTGTTCGACGCGATCATGGCCGGGGCATCGGGTTTCGTGCTCAAGCAGATCCTCGGGGGCGACCTGGTCAACGCCGTGCGCACGGTGGCGAGCGGCCAGTCGCTGCTCGACGCGAAGTCGACGTCCGCGCTGCTCAACAGGATCCGCCGGGAACGCGAGACCGGCGACCCGCTGCGGACGCTGACCGACCAGGAGCGCACGGTGCTCGACCTCATCGGCGAGGGCCTGACCAACCGGCAGATCGCCGACCGCATGTTCCTGGCCGAGAAGACCATCAAGAACTACGTGTCGCACCTGCTGGCCAAGCTCGGGATGCAGCGCCGCACCCAGGCCGCCGTCTTCTCCAGCCAACTGCGCAAACCCGGCCAGATGTCCCCCGAGGAGTGAGATCAGCCCAGGGGCACCCGCCAGGTCACACGGGTGCCCCTGCCCGACTCGGAGGCCACCGACAAGGTGCCGTCGAACTGTTGAGCTCGGCTTTCGAGGTTGCGCAGGCCGCTGCGCGCGACGTCCTCCGGCATCCCGACCCCGTCGTCGACCACGGAGATGACCAAGTCCGCTCCGGCCTCGACCGTCACGGTGAGGGACGTGGCGTTCGCGTGCCGGACCGCGTTGGTCACCGCTTCGCGGATGACCGCCTCGACGTGCTCGGCCAGCTCGTCGGACACGGAGTTGTCGACCGTCCCGGACATCCGCACGGCCGGTGACAGGTCGGTGTGCTCGGTCAGCTCGGCGATCAGGTCCAGCAGCCGTCTGCGCAGGCCCACGCCCTCGTCGCCCGCGCTCTGGAGGTCGAAGATCGACGTGCGGATCTCCCGCACGGTCTGGTCGAGCTGCTCCACGGCGGTGGTCACCCGGCCGTGGACCTCCTTGTCGGTGATCCGGCGCAGGCTGCCCTGCAGGCTCATGCCCGTGACGAACAGCCGCTGGATCACGTGGTCGTGCAGATCGCGGGCGATGCGGTCGCGGTCCTCCAGCACGTCCAGCAGCCGCAGCGACCGCTGCTTCTCCGCCAGCTGCAACGCCAGCGCCGCCTGGTCGGCGAAGGAGGCGAGCACGGGCATCTGGTCGGCCACGAACGGTGGCTCGCCCTTGCTGCGCACGGCGACCAGCACACCCGTCACGACCGAGCCCGCGCGCATCGGCACCGCGATGCCGGGACCGAACTCGGTGGAGGCGTTGACGAACTCCTCCAGGGTTTCGACGACCTTGGGCACACCCGTCCGCAGGACCTCCTCGATGGTTGACTCGTGGTCGGGTGCGGTTGACCCGACGACTTCCTCCGCTTGCGGACCCGCACCAGCGGTGATGAACAGCCTGCTTTCCTCCGACAGCACGATCATCGAGGAGTGCGCGCCCGTGAGCTCCACCGTGCGCAGCGCGATCAGCTGGAGGGCGTCCTGGGCGGAGGCGCCGCCGAGCAGCTCGGAGTTGATCTCCGCGGTGGCCTCCAACCAGCGTTCCCGCAACCGGGACCGCTCGAACAGGCGCGCGTTCTCGATCGCCACCCCCGCCGCGGCCGCCAACGCCTGCAACACCACCTCGTCATCCGGGGTGAACTCCGACATCCCCTTCTTCTCGGTCATGTACAGGTTGCCGAAGATCTCGTCCCGCAACCGGATCGGCACACCCAGGAAGCTGTGCATCGGCGGGTGGTTGGGCGGGAAGCCCACCGACGCGTCGTGCTTGCTCAGGTCCAACAACCGGATCGCCCGAGGATCCTTGATCAGCAGACCCAGCAGACCCTTGCCCTCCGGCAGGTGCCCCATGTGCGACCGCGTCTCCGCGTCGATGCCCTCGTACACGAACGCCGACAGGTCGTCCCTGGTGCCCAACACCCCCAACGCCCCGTACCGCGCCCCCACCAGGTCCACCGCGACCTGCACGATCCGCTGCAACGTCGAGTCCAGCTCCAACCCCGACCCGACCGCCAGAACCGCGTCCAACAGGCTCTGCATCTGGTCCCGCGACGCCGCGATCTCCGTGAGCCGCTCCTGGACCTCGCCCAGCAGCTCATCCAGGCGCAGGCCGGCCAAGCTCACCTTCGCTCCACCACCGCTCGGATCAGGCCCGTAAACCATCTGTCTACCTCTTCCCCGACACACGTGGACGCGAACGTGCCGATCCACCCAGCCTGTCACGGTGGTTGTCGGGAGACCAGGTCACCAATCGCTCCACGATCGTTTCACGGAGGACGGCCCTGTCGGCAGAGGACCTTCGACGGTGTGCGCGTCCCCCATGACGAACGACAGTGGATCGTGACAGGTCAGCCGCCCCCTGTGCGACGAGGTGAGAAGTCATGAGTCCGGTAGTGCCGGCTTTGGGTCTGGCGGAGGGCGACGTCCGCGGCGTGCTCGAGGTCGCCGCACTGGCCCCGTCCATCCACAACAGCCAACCGTGGCGGTTCGCGCTGCACGCCGACCGGATCGAGTTGCACTGCGACCCGACCAAGCAGCTGCACGCGACCGATCCGGAATCCCGCGAACTGCGCCTGTCGTGCGGCGCCGCCCTGCTGAACATGCGACTCGCCCTGCAAGGACTGGGCATCCGGCCGCTGGTCACCCTGCTGCCCGGCCGGGAGGCCGAAGGAGCACTGGCCGTCGTCCGGCGCGGCGGGCGGTTCACCCCGACGGAGCAGAGCCGTTCGCTGCTCAAGGCGGTGCGGTCGCGCAGGACCAACCGCCACCCGTTCGTCGACAGCGAGGTCCCCGCCACGCACCGGCAGCACCTGGTCCGCGCCGCCGAGCAGGAACGGGCCTGGCTGCACGTGATGGCCACGCGCGAGGAGAAGGTGCGGTTGCGGGAGCTGATCGGACGGGCGCACCAGGAGCAGCTCGCCGATCCCCGCGTGCAGGCCGAACTGGTCGGCTGGACCGGGAACCGGGCCGACCCCGGCCACGGCGTGCCACCCGGCTCGGCCGGACCAACGCCCGCGCCCCAGGACGAGTGGGCACTGCGCGACTTCTCCCCCGGCACGGTGATCGACCGACCTTCCGGGAAGGACTACGAGCCGGACCCCTTCGTGGTGGTGCTCTGCTCCTTCTACGACGGGACGGCCGCCGAACTCCAAGCAGGCCAGGCCTTGCAGCGCGTGCTGCTGACCGCGACCGCGCTGGGGTTGTCGGCGTCCTTCCTGTCGCAGGTGGTCGAGGTGCGCCGGGTCCGGGAGGACCTGCGCCGCTCGCTCGGCGGTTCTCTCTTCCCGCAGACCGTGCTGCGCCTGGGTTTCGGGTCGCCCGTGCCAGCGACACCGCGCAGGCCGGTCGAGGAACTGGTCCTCGAACCCTGCACCACCGAATCGGGGTCCTGACCCCCGGTCCCGACCCGCAGGGCCTTTCGTCCCGCCGGAGGAGGTCAGGTGAGCTCTGCCGTCGCACAGGTCACCGCGCGACCGTTGAGGTGCCGGGCCCGTGCGAACACTGGAGCGCTCATGCACGACGAACCGAGTCCAGCAGACCGTGTCGAGGAACCCGGACGGTTCCCTCCGCCGGTGGTCGTGGGCAACGACGGGTCGCACTGGGGGCGAACAGCCCTGTGGTGGGCCGCCGAGCACGCGTGGCACACGGGCGCGGAGCTGGACGTCTGGCTGTGGGACCCGGCTTCCGAGGTTCCCGGCACGGTGCCCGCCAACAGCGGGCTGAACCACGTGACCAGCGACTTCCCCCTGCTGCGGGTGAGGGTGCACGAGTCGGGCCGCGACCCCGTGCGGGCCCTGGGAGCGGCGGGACGTGCCGCGGGCTTGATCGTGGTCGGCTACCAGGGGCACTCGACGAACCCGCTCCGCCTCGGCGGACTCGTGCTGCCCCTCGTCTGCCGGTCGACGTGCGACACCGTCGTCGTCCGCGGCAGGCCGACGGCGGTGCGCGGCGACAACCGGCGGATCACCGCGTTGATCAGCGGTGGCCAGGACGACGACCTGGTGATCACGCGAGCCGCGGCCATGGCGCTCGACCGCCGCGCCGCGCTGCGCGTGGTGCACGCGCTCCCCCTGCCGACGACCGGGGACGCTCTCGCCACCGATCACCAGTTCGTGCTCGACCACGCTGCCCGGCTGCTGGAGAAGCTCGACCAGCACCCGCCGCACACCGTCGTCCTGCTCCACGGCCAACCTCACGAGGCCGTCGCCCGCCACACCGACAGCGACCTGCTCGTGGTCGGCCCAGGAGACCAGCCCACCCGGACCGGCCGCTGCGGCTCGGTCACCAGATCGGCCCTGCACCAAGCTGCCTGTCCCGTCCTGGTCGTCCGGCATCCCCACGTGCTCGAACCACCCCGCCAAGTCGTCGGGCACCTCGCCCGCGCCTTGCACTGACCGTCCTCTGTCGACGGTGGATGCGGGACCTCAGCCCCGCTGAAGAGGACCTTCGACTCTCCGATGTCCAGGGCGGGCAGGGGAATCTGGGAGTGGGAACCGCGGATCACGTCGATCCGCCCAGTTGCCCGGACCGCAGAGCAGGAGGTGTTCGCGATGCCGCAGGACGCACCGGACCGCAGGACCATCGAGGCCGTGATCGCACTCGCGACCCGCGCGCCGTCGATCCACAACACCCAGCCGTGGCGGTGGGCGATCGGTGACAGCTCGGTGCACCTGTTCGCCGACCCCGAGCGCGCCCTGCCCACGACCGACCCGGACGGACGCGACCTGCTGATCAGCTGCGGCGCGGCGCTGCACCACCTGCGGGTCGGCTTCGCCGCACTCGGCTGGGCCACGGTCGTGCACCGCCTGCCCAACCCCGCCGAACCCGACCACCTGGCCGCGGTCACGTTCATCGCCCGGCAGGCGACCGCCGACGACATCGCGCTGGCCGCCGCCATCCCGCACCGCCGCACCGACCGCAGGCGCTTCAGCTCCTGGCCCGTGCCCGCCGCGATGGTGGACGTGCTGGCCGAGCGCGCGTCGTGCGAAGGCGTCGTCGCCGTGGCCGCCGAGGACCCGCGCGACCGGTTCCGGCTGACGGCGGCCATCACGATGGCCGCCTGGCAGCAGGGCATGGACGCCGCCTACTCCGCTGAACTCGCCGCGTGGGCAGGCCGGGGCTACGCCGCCGTGGACGGCGTGCCCGCGGCCAACACCCCGTCGACTCCGGTCCGGCACGGTGACGTGACGATGCGGACCTTCCCCGATGGCGCGCTCGACGCACCGCCGGCGGCGTCCGAGGAGGACTCGGGCGAACTGCTGGTGCTCGCCACGACCGCGGACGACCGGGTCTCCCGGCTGCGCGCCGGGGAGGCCCTGAGCGCCGTCCTGCTGGCCGCCACCGACTTCCGGCTCGCCACCTGCCCGCTCAGCCAGCCGATCGACTTCGGCCCGACCAGGGACGCGCTGCGCGAGGACGTGCTCGACGGCATCGCCTTCCCCCAGATCGTGCTCCGCGTCGGCTGGGTCCCGGTCGGCGGCGAACCGCTCCCCGCCACGCCCCGCCGTCCCACCGCCGAAGTGCTCGGCGGCTACCCGTCGGTGAAAGCCCCCCATCTCGGAGGTACCCGATGATCCGCCACCCCGGCCACGACGACGATCCGGTCGTCGTCGTGGCGACAGCCCGGCGCGACGCCGTCCGGTGGGCGGCGGGCTACGCCCACCGGCGCGGATCACCGCTGTTCGTCCTGCACCTCTCGCCGCTCGCGGCCGATCTGCTGGACGAACTGCGCGGGCGTCACCCCGGCCTGCGCGTCGACCACCGGTTCGTGGCCGACGCGCTCGGCGACGCGCTGGTCACCGAGTCCGAGCACGCCCACGCGATCGTGGTCGACGACTCCGGCGAGGAGAACTTCGACGGGGAGTCGGTGGTGACCGCGCTGAGCGCCATCGCCGGATGCCCCGTGGTCAGCGTTCCCCCCGGCGCCCGGTGGCAGGAACAGCCCGCGCCGGTGGTCGTCGGCGTCCACCACCGGGAGCGGACGCCGCAGAAGCTCGAGTTCGCCTTCGCCGAGGCCCAGCGGCTGGGCACGGGCGTCCGCCTGGTGCGCTGCACCTCACCGCGGCGGCCCGCGGACCTGGACGAACTGCTCGCCGAACTGGCCGCTCGCCACCCGGACGTGCCGGTGCACTCCGAGGTGCTCGCCGCGAGCGCGCCACGTGCGCTGGCGTGGCACGCCCACTTCGGCGCGATGGTCGTCGTCGGCTCGCGGCGCGGAGGAATCGTCCGCGGCGCGTTGTTCCGCTCGATCAAGCGCGCGGTCCTGCGCCACGGCGGCAGCCCCGTCGTGGTGATCGGCAGACAGGCCCGCCGGTCCGCGGCGGTGTCCGAACTCGGCAGTGCGAGGAGCTGAACCATGCGAGCGGAAGACGTCATGTCCAGTCCGGCCATCACGGTCCGACCCACCACACCGGTCAAGGCCGCCATCGGCCTGATCACCTCGCACGGGTTCACCGCGCTGCCCGTGGTGGACGACGACCGGCTGATCGGCATCGTCACGGAGGCCGACCTGGTGCGCGACCGCGTCATCCCCGACCCCCGCACGCTGATCTGGCGCGAGGACCCGACCCCGGCGGCACCACCCCCGGCCACGGTGGGTGAGGTGATGACCAGTCCGGCGATCGCGGTCCGGGTCGGCGCCGACATCGCCGAGGTGACGAAGGTGATGCTGGACGGCCACCTGCGCTGCACGCCCGTCGTCGACGGCGAGCGGCTCGTCGGCGTCGTGAGCCGCCGCGACCTGCTGCGCACGCTGGCGCGCGATGACGAGGCGATCGTGGCCGATGTTCGGCACGTGCTCGCGAGGTACGGCGGACACGGTCGCTGGGTCGTCTCCGTCGCGGACGGGGTGGTCGCGATCGTCGACGAGTTCGACAGCGCCGAGGACCGGCACGTCGCCTCCGTGCTGGCCCGGAGCGTCCCCGGCGTCCAAGCCGTCACGGTGTCGTCGCGGCTCGACGAGAAGGTCTGAACCGTCCGTCGCCCCCAGGTCGCAACGTCGACCTGGGGGGCGATTTCGCTGGTCCGCCTACCGGTCGTCGCAGCCGAGTTCGCCGTGCACGTCCACGACGCCGGGCAGGAGCCTGACCAGTGCGACTGCGCGGTCGACCTGATCGCGCCGCTCCAGCCATCCCGAGAGCCGCACCCGCCCGTCGCGGATGGAGGTGGTGACCGGGTGGGGGTCGATGCCGACGTCCTCGCGGAGCACCCCGAGCACGTCGGCCCGGACGTCGTCGTCCTCGCGCAGGTAGTCCCGGAGCAGGTCGCGTCGCGCGACCACACCGACCAGCACGCCGTCGCGGTCTACCACGAACAGCCGTCGCACGGTCGACTGGGCCAGCAGGCCGAGGGCTTCGCTCACCGGCGCGTCGGGGCGATGACGATCGCGGGTGTGGTCATGACGTGGCTCGCGGTGGCGCCGAAAGCCTTGCGCCACCGCGCCCGCCCGCCACCCGTCGTCGGCGCGGGAACGCTGCCGCCCCGGTACTCCCGGTCGGCGAGCAGGTCCGCCTCGGACACCACACCGGCAACCCGGCCGCCGTCGAGCACCGGGACGGCGCTGACCCCGTGCTCGACCAGCAGCGCGGTCACCTCCTTGACGGGCGTGCCCAGCTCCGCGGTGACGACCGGGCTGGTCATCACCGATGCCACGGTGGGTTCACCCACGGCTTCTCCTCCCGGTCACACCGCCAGCCTGGCCAAGTCGACCTGGTGGGCGATCTCGACGTCCTCCCCCGCCTTGATCAGCAGCACCCGCGTGCGCGCGGTCTCCGGGCCGACCACCCGGTCCCCCGTGCCGTGCCCGGCGTCCGGCACGACGGCGAGGCCCAGGTGGGCCAGACCGTCGACCAGTTCGGCCATCAGACCCGGCTGGTGCTCGGCGACTCCCCCGGTCAGCACGAGCGCGTCGAGGCGGTCGAGCGACACCCGTGCCGCGGCGATCTCCCGACGCAGCCGGTGCAGGTACACCCCGACCGCCAGGTCGGCGCGTTCGTCGCCCGCCGCACGAGCCGCGAGCACCTGCCGCACGTCGCCGGTGGTGCCCGACATCCCCGCCAGCCCGGACCGGCGGGTCAGCGCCGACTCGACCTCGTCCACCGACAGCCCGCTCGTGCGCAGGACGTGCAGCAGCAGGCCGGGGTCCAGACCGCCGGACCGGGTCGCCATCGCGACACCGTCCAGCGGCGTGAACCCCATCGAGGTGTCGACGCCACGCCCACCCGCAATCGCCGTGACGGACACGCCCGCGCCGATGTGGCAGCAGATCAGGTTCAGCTCACCGGCATCGCGGTCGAGCATCCCGGCGGCGGTCCGCAGCGCGTAGGCGCAGGACAGGCCGTGAAAACCGTAGCGGCGCAACCGGAACCGCTCCGTCCACTCGCGGGGCACCGGGTACGTCGTGGCGCGCGCCGGCATCCCGGCGTGGAACGCCGTGTCGAAGCAGCCCACGACCGGCACGCCCGGCAGCAGTTCGGCGACCAGCCGCGCCAACGCCAACGCCTTGGGCTGGTGCAGCGGGGCCAGCGGCACGAACTCCTCCAGCGCCCGCAACTCCGCCTCGTCCAACACCCGCGGCCCGTCCCGATCACCGCCGTGCACGACCCGCACGCCGACCGCGTCCACCGGTCCGGCGGCCGCCAGAACGTCCTGGAGCGGCCGCCGGGTAGGTGTGCCGTCCCAGTCCTGCTGCGTCCGCGAGTCGATCGGGACACCGTCGTCCACGACGGACAGCTTCAGGCTGGACGAGCCGGGGTTGACCACGAGTGTCCTCATCACCGGGTCCAGGTCCAGTCGCGGATCTCCGGCAGGTCCTCGCCGGTGCGGCGGATGTGGTTGTGGTGCGCGGTGTGCTTGTCCTGCAAGTGCTGCCGCAGGTGCCCGATCCGACCCGCCACCCTCGGCACCCGCTCCAGGGCGGCGAGCGCGAGGGTGTAGCGGTCGATCTCGTTGAGCACGCACATGTCGAACGGCGTGGTCGTGGTGCCGTTCTCGTGGAAACCGTGCACGTGCATCCGGTCGTGGCCGGGCCTGCGGTAGGTCAGCCGGTGGATCAGCCACGGGTAGCCGTGGTAGGCGAAGATCACCGGCGCGGTACCGGTGAAGATCTCCTCGTAGGCCTTGTCGGTGATGCCGTGCGGGTGCAGCTCCGCCGGGGCGAGCCTGGCGAGGTCGACCACGTTGACCACCCGGATGCGCAGGTCCGGCACCAGGCCGAGCAGGACCTCCACCGTGGCCAGGGTTTCCTGGGTCGGCACGTCCCCCGCGCAGGCCAGCACCACGTCCGTGTCGCCGTCGAGGTCGGTGCTGGCCCAGCTCCACACCCCGAGTCCCTGCTCGCAGTGCGCGACGGCCTCGTCGATGTCGAGGTACTGCAACGCGGGCTGCTTGCCGGAGACGATGACGTTGACCAGGCCACGGCTGCGCAGGCAGTGGTCGGCCACGGCGAGCAGGGTGTTGGCGTCCGGCGGCAGGTACACCCGCGCCACCTCGGGCCGCTTGTTCAGGACGTGGTCGACGAAGCCGGGGTCCTGGTGCGAGGCGCCGTTGTGGTCCTGCCGCCACACGTGCGAGGACAGCAGGATGTTCAGGCTCGGCACCGGACGCCGCCAGGGGATGTCGGCGGCGGTGTGCAGCCACTTGGCGTGCTGGGCGACCATCGAGTCGATCACGTGCGCGAACGCCTCGTAGCTCGACAGCATCCCGTGCCTGCCGGTGAGCAGGTAGCCCTCCAGCCAGCCCTCGCACAGGTGCTCCGAGAGCACCTCCAGCACCCGCCCGTCGGGAGCCAGGTGGTCGTCGCCGTCCTCGATCGACAGCCCCCACCGCCGGTCGGTCACCTCGAACACCGCGTCCAGCCGGTTGGAGGCGTGCTCGTCGGGCGAGAACAGCAGCAGGTTGCGCTGTTCGGCGTTGAGCACCACCGCGTCACGCAGGTAACGGCCGAGCACCCTGGTGGCCTCGCCGCGCTCACCTCCCGGCTTCGTGATCGTGACGGCGTGGTCGCCGACGTCGGGCAGGCGCAGAGCGTGCTGGGTGGCGCCGTGGGCGTGGGGGTTGGCGCTCATCCTGGAGTCGCCCGTCGGGTGCAGGGTGTCGATCAGCGGCGCGGGCGCACCGGTCGCGGTGAACAGCTCCTGCGGCCGGTAGGAGTGCATCCACTCCTCCAGCCGGGCCAGGTGTTCCTGGTTCTCCCGAACGGCGGTGAGCGGCACCTGGTGGGAGCGCCAGTTGCCCTCCACCTCGTGGCCGTCCACGGTGGAGGGACCGGTCCAGCCCTTGGGCGTGCGCAGCACGATCATCGGCCACCGGACGCGGCCGCGGTGCCCGCCCTCGCGGGCGTCCTGCTGGATCTGCTGGACCTGGTCCAAGCAGTCGTCCAGCGCGGCGGCGTAGGCCTCGTGGACCTCCATCGGGTCGCTGCCCGACACCACTATCGGGCGCCAGCCGTGGCCGCTGAGCAGTGCGCCGAGGTCGGCGTGGTCGAGCCGGGACAACACCGTCGGGTTGGCGATCTTGTAGCCGTTGAGGTGCAGCACCGGCAACACCGCCCCGTCGTGGACCGGGTCCAGGAACGCCGGGGCGTGCCAACTCGCCGCCAGCGGACCGGTCTCCGCCTCACCATCGCCGACCACGCAGGCCACCAGCAGGTCCGGGTTGTCCAACGCCGCACCGGTGGCGTGGGCCAGCGAGTAGCCCAGTTCACCGCCTTCGTGGATCGACCCCGGCAGGTGCGCCGAAGCATGACTGGGGACCCCGCCCGGGAAGGAGAACTGCCGGAACAGGCCGCGCATCCCATCCACATCCCGCGAGATGTGCGGGTACAGCTCGGAGTAGGTGCCCTCCAGCCACGCGGCCGAGTTCAAGCCCGCGGCCCCGTGGCCGGGTCCGGCGATGTAGAGGGCGCTCAGGTCCCGTTCCACGATCACCCGGTTGAGGTGCGCGTAGATCAGCGTCATGCCGGGCACGGTCCCCCAGTGCCCGAGCAGGCGCGGCTTGACGTGTTCGGGGAGCAGCGGCTCGCGCAGCAGCGGGTTGTCCAGCAGGTAGATCTGGCCCACGGACAGGTAGTTCGCCGCCCGCCACCACGCGTCCAGCCTGGTGAGCCAAGGCGTTTCGGGGGTTGCCGACCTGGCCGGGATGCCTGCCGCGGTGTCGGTGGACATGGGTGCTCCTGTTCGGGTCTGGGCTCCTGGGGTTCCTCGATTCAG
This sequence comes from Umezawaea sp., assembly GCF_057122925.1. Taxonomy (NCBI): domain Bacteria; kingdom Bacillati; phylum Actinomycetota; class Actinomycetes; order Pseudonocardiales; family Pseudonocardiaceae; genus Umezawaea; species Umezawaea sp. Next base: position 28,248 of record NZ_DBNGPQ010000097.1, read on the forward strand.
AGACTGCTCGACTCGACGTGTGAGCGGCACCGCAGGCAGTCCCCTCTGCACCGGGACCTTCGACCCTGACCGTGCTTGGGCGACCCCAAAGTCCTGCCGGACGACGACGTTGTGCCCTGCCCGCCGACGGGGGCGCGGACCACGCTGGAAGCAGCGGATGACGGCTCCGAGCGTCATCACGAAGGCCGCCCGATGAGCGGTCGACGACCAAGGAGGATTCGATGTCCACCAAGCACATCCCCGTCCAGTCCCGCGGCGTGTCGCCGAGCGTTCAGACGGCTGTGCCGGCTGACCGCGCGGCCCGATCGCTGGCGGTCCTGCGCATCGTCACCGGTCTGACGTTCTTGTGGGCCTTCCTGGACAAGGCCTTCGGCCTCGGCTACAGCACCGTCTCCGAACGCGCCTGGATCAACGGCGGCTCCCCCACCAAGGGCTTCCTCAGCCACGTCGCCGTCGGCCCCCTGGAGTCCACCTTCCACAGCTGGGCGGGCGCTGCCTGGGCCGACTGGCTGTTCATGATCGGTCTGCTCGCCATCGGTGTCGCGCTGGTGCTGGGCATCGGCCTGCGCGTCGCCGCGGTCTCCACCGCCCTGATGATGCTGATGATGTGGGCCGCCGAATGGCCGCTGGCCCAGCACACCTCGGCAGGTGAGCCCAGCGGCTCCACCAACCCGCTGATCGACTACCACGTCATCTACGCCCTCGTCGCCATCGCACTGGCCTACGCCGCCGCGGGCAACACCTGGGGCCTGGGAAGGATGTGGGCGAAGCTGCCCTTCGTCCAGACCAACCAGTGGCTGCGCTGACAGCGCGGACCTGACCGGTGACCCGTGACGGTCACCGGTCGGGCCGCATCCCCGATCACGGTGTCGGATGGAGGCGTTCAACGATGATGTACTGGTACGGCAACGGAATGAACGGCTGGGGCTACGCGGTCATGACGATCGGGATGGTCCTGTTCTGGGCGGTCGCGATCCTCGGCGGTGTCGCCCTGGTGCGCCACCTCACCCGCCCGGCGGGCACGACCCGCGGCTCCGCCGCGGAGCAGGTCCTCGCCGAGCGGTTCGCTCGCGGCGAGGTCGATCAGGAGGAGTTCGAGCAGCGGCTCAAGGCGCTGCGCTCCTCGGTGTGAGTCGACGAACCGCTGGAAACGCGACCGTTGGAGGAGAAGTGGACCGGTTGAGCACCCTGGACGCGGCGTTCCTGGAGATCGAGGACGCAGATCCCCGCGCTTCACTGGCGATCGCGTCGGTGGCGGTGCTCGAAGGACCACCTCCCAGCCGCGACGAGTTCACCGCGTCGGTCGGCACGCGGCTCGCGGCGGTCCCCCGTGCCCGGCAGAAGGTCCGCCGCGTGCCCTGGGACCTCGGTCTGCCGCTATGGGTCGACGACCCGGAGTTCGACCTGTCCTACCACCTGCGACGCACCGCGCTGCCCGCGCCGGGCGACGACCGGGCGTTGACCGACCTCGTGGCCCGGATCATGGCCCAGCGGCTCGACCGCGACCGGCCGCTGTGGGAGAACTGGGTGGTCGAAGGCCTGGCAGGCGGGCGTTGGGCCATGCTGACGAAGGTGCACCACTGCCTCGTCGACGGCGTGGCCGGGACCCGCCTCTACAGCGCGGTGTTCGACGACTCGGCGCCACCCGCCCCGGACGAACTCGTGCCCCGGTCCGCGCCGGGCGCGGTCCAGCTCCTCGCGCGCGCTCTGGTCGACCTGGCCGTCAACCCGGTGGAGCAGGCACGGCTCCTGCTCCAGCTGCCCGCCAGGCTCGCGGGGCACGTCACCGACACCGTCAAGGGCGTCGCCGCGCTCGCGGGCGCGCTCGTTCCCGTCAGGGCGTCGTCGCTCTCCGGACCGATCGGCGTCCCCCGGCGCTACCGGGTGACCCGTGTCGCGCTGCCCGACGTGGTCGGGGTCGGCAAGAGGTTCGGCGTGACCGTGAACGACGTGGTGCTCGCCGCGATCACCACGGGGTTCCGCGCCCTGCTCCTGCACCGCGGCGAGACCCCGACGGCCGACAGCGTGCGGACGATGGTCCCGGTCTCCGTCCGCACGACGGACGACCTGGACAACCAGGTGTCCGTCCTGCTGCCGTTCCTCCCCGTCGAGCTGGACGACCCGGTGGACGTGCTGCGCGAGGTGCACGAGCGCACGCGAAAGCTCAAGGCGGACAAGGAGAGCGAGGCGGGTGCGGCCCTCACCGCGCTCGCGGGGCACGAGCCGCACGCACCGCTGTCGTGGGGAATCCGGCTCGTGGGCGCGCTGCCGCAGCGCACCGTCGTCACCGTGACCACGAACGTGCCCGGCCCGCCGGTGCCCGTGCGGGTGCTCGGGAGACCGATCGTCGACATCCTCCCCTACGTCCCGATCGCACTCCGGCTGCGGACGGGTGTGGCGGTGCTCAGCTACGCGGGGACGCTGGCCATCGGCATCACGGCCGACTACGACAGCACCCCGGACATCGACTTGCTGGTCGGCACCGTGGAGAGCACCGTCAAGTCCTTCATCGTTTCCGCCGCTCTGGTCGACCCGGCACCGTCGATCCGGGCCGGCGGCTGAGGGTGTGCGGACACCTGCGGCGAAGCCGGAGGTGTCCGCCTGCGCGGGGCCACGGACCCCGTTCGACCCTCCGTGGCGGAGGTGGGCCGGGGACGTGGAGTTCAAGGCCGAGAACGGTGTGACGTCCACCCGTCGGAGTAGTCCGGTGGTGAACCGGGTGGTGCTGCTCCTGCTCGGCTCGGCGGCACGTCGGCTGGTGGGCCGGAAGGTGTGCGGGTTGCGCTGCCGCACGGTGGGCGGCGCCATCGTCGGACTGCCCGTGCGGTGCGTCTGCGACGGCGACCGGTTGGTCGTGGTCGCGGGTGGGGCGTCGGGCGAGCGGTGGTGGCCGCACTTCCGCGCCGACGCGCCCGTCGAGGTGCCGGTGGGCGGCGACCGGGTCACCGGGTCGGCCGTCGTCCTGCGCGGAGCCCAGCACCGCGTGGCGCTGAACGCCTGTCGCGGCGCCTTCCCCCGCGTGACCGCCGACGCCGAGGTCGTGGCGATCACGGTCGACCAACCCCCTGCTGCGGGACTCGGCGCTCCTGCGCCACCACGTGCCGCGGGCGGGCAGCTGGATCGCCACCACCGCGGCCGCCTGGCTGCTCGGACCGGCCGCCTTCGTCGGGTTCGCCACGCCGCTGTGGCAGCCCGGCCAGCCCCTCCCGCTGACTGTGCTGATCGGTGTCGCAGGGGTCTGCTGATGGCCGCGACCACCACAGTCACCGGGTACGCCCTGCACCGCCTGCTCCCCGCACCGGTGAACCCTGGCCGATCCACCGGTGCTCACCAGGGGTTCCGGAGCACCCCGAAACCCTCCTCGACGTAGTCCCCCTGGACGTGTGTGCTCGTCGAGGTGCCACTGCTCCGAGGCGAACGACGAACCAGCGGGCACGCGCGGTGACGCGAGCCCGCGGGAACGACTGAACGGTGAGACCTGTCGAGATCGCGTTGCTGACCGCGGAAGTGATCGGTTTCGCCCCGGTGGTGCTCCCGCTGCTCGGCGCTCCCCGGTGGCCGCGCCACGGGGTGTTCCTGCCCCTGCCCGTCGCGGGGCTTCAAGTCCTCGTCGAGGGGACGCGCTGGCAACTGGTCCCGGCCTACGTCCTGGGCGGGGTGCTCGTCGTCCTCGGCCCGGTCCAGCCGGCACGCCGAGACGGCCGGAAAACCGGCAGAACACGCCGGCTCTCCCCAGGGGTGGGTGCAGCGACGGGCGTTCTCGCTCTGACGGCGTCCGCGGTGCTGCCGACCGTTGTCCCGGTATTCCGCTTCCCGCCGCCGACCGGCCCCTACGGTATCGGCACGCTCACCTACCACTGGGCGGACACCGACCGCCGCGAAGTGTTCACCGCCGACCCCGGAGACCACCGTGAAGTGGTGGTGCAGCTCTGGTACCCGGCTCGCGTCGACGCCTCCGCACCGCGCGCCGCCTACGTGCCCGACTCGCAAGCACTGGCACCGCTGGCGCGCCTGGTCGGTCTGCCGGGATTCACCCTTTCGCACCTGGAGCACGTCACCACCAACGCCGTGCACGCCGCACCGGTGGCCGACGCCGACCACGCCTACCCCCTGCTCGTCCTGGCGACCGGTCGCGGTGGCTACCGGCAGCACAACACCCCGGGTGTGGAGGAACTGGTGTCGCGCGGACACGTCGTCGCCGGCATCGACCACCCGTGCTCCGGCGCGGCGGTGGTGTTCCCCGACGGTCGCGTCGCTTCCTCCGACCAGCGCACGTTCGACCACGATCTCGTCGACTCGATCGTCCCCTTCCTAGCCCAAGACTCCCTGTTCACCCTCGATCAGGTGACCTCGCTCAACCGGGCCGACCCTCGAGACATCCTCACCGGGCGGATCGACCTGGACCACGTCGGCCTGTCACTGGGCGGCGAGACAGCCGCCGAGGGGTGCAGGCTGGACCCCCGTTTCCGGGCGTGCCTGCCGATGGACGTGTGGATGCCGCCCAGTGTGGTCGACGCCGGTCTCGAGCAGCCGACCACGTGGCTGACCCGCGACGCCGCGACCACGCGGCTCGAAGGCTGGACCGAACCGGACATCGTCCGAACGTTGGACACCGTGCGGGCCGTGTACGAGAACCCGCGTGCGGACGGCTACTTCATCCACGTGCCAGGCGTGTTCCACCCGGACCTCGGCGACACCCAACTACTCTCGCCGCTCGTCCGCGCGCTGGGCATCAGCGGACCGGTGGACGGCGAACGCGCCCACGCCATCGTCAACACCTACACTACGGCCTTCTTCGACCGCTACCCGAAGGGCGAGCCGTCGGCCCTGCTCGACGGCCCCGTCGAGGAATATCCCGACGTGATCTTCGCGCACCGCACCGGCAGCGCGTGACCGCTGCCGCCCCCGCGTCACGGGCGCGAAGGTCAACAGCGATCATCCGGATGACGCAGGCGCTCGGCGACGAAGCCGACGGTCGAGCACGTGCGACTCGAGTCCTCCTGCCAAGCCTGCGTGGGGACCCATGCCGCTCAGCTCCTCCCGGCCCTCACGGACGCGCTGTGGTCGGGCACGAACGTCTGCAGGTGGCGCGGCGCCCGCAGGTAGCCGGTGGACACGGGTCTGCCCGGCAGTTCCAGCGCGGGCGGGCGGACGTCGTGGTAGTCGATGCCGGACAGCAGGTGCGCGATCACGTTCAGGCGGGCCCGCCGCTTGTCGTCGCCGTCGACCACGAACCAGGGGGACTCCGCGATGTCGGTGTGCACCAGCATCTCGTCCTTGGCGCGCGAGTAGTCCTCCCAGCGCGAGAGCGACTCCAGGTCGACCGGGGACAGCTTCCAGCGGCGCATCGGGTCCTCGAGCCTGCGGCGGAACCGCTGCTCCTGCTCGGTGTCGCTGACCGAGAACCAGTACTTGCGCAGCAGGATCCCGTCCTCAACGAGCAACCGCTCGAAGATCGGGCACTGTTGCAGGAACCTGCGGTGCTCCTCGGGGGTGCAGTACCCCATGACCCGTTCGACGCCCGCGCGGTTGTACCAGCTCCGGTCGAGCAGGACGATCTCACCCGCGGCGGGCAGGTGCTCGACGTAGCGCTGGAAGTACCACTGGGACCGCTCGCGTTCCGTCGGTTTCGGCAGCGCCACGATCCGGGCGACGCGCGGATTGAGGTGCTCGGTGATCCGCTTGATCGCACTGCCCTTCCCCGCCGCGTCCCGCCCCTCGAACACGACCACCAGCCGCGCGCCCTCGGCCCGGACCCATTCCTGCAGCTTCACCAGTTCGGCCTGCAACCGGTACAACTCGCGCTCGTAGGGTTCGCGGCGCATCCGCTTGCCCGCCATCACCCTGGCTCCTCGTTCCGCGCGAGCAGTCGGAGCAGGTCACCTCGGGTCACCACGCCCACGAGTTCGTCGTCACCGAGGACGAAAAGCCTGCGCACCCCGGATTCCGCCAGTCGCCGCGCGGCCAAGCCGACCGGGTCCTTCCGGTCGACGGTGACCACCGGGCGGGTCATCACCTGCCAGGCGACGAGTCCGCCTGCCTTGCGCAGCCTGCTTTTGGCGGCCCGGCTCGTCGGAGGAACCGCGGACGGCCCGCCGAACTCGATCCGGGCGACCAGGTCGGCCTCGGACACCACCCCCGCGACGAGACCGAGGTCGTCGATGACCGGCACCGCGCCGAAGCGGTGCTCCGACAGCGTCCGGACGATGTCCTCGACGGGGGTGTCGATGCCGACGGTGACGACCTCGTCGGTCATCACCGAGTTGACGGTCGCTTCAGCCATGCCGGTCCTCCGGTCCTCGTCGCCTAGCGACGTCGTCGTGTCCACTCGGGTTCGACCGCCGCCCATTCGGCTTCCCACCGCCGGGCGTTCCGCCGCCTGTTGAGGTGGACGGTCAGCAGGTGCGCGGAGCACAGCGCGCACACGAGCCCCAGCAACATCGTCGCCGTCCAGCCGATGGCGGTGATCACCGCACCCTCCGACGTGAGCGGCGGGGTGGTGACCGCCCCGTTCTCGTCGATCCACACCAGGACCGTGCTGCCGGTCTTCAGGTCGTAGGCCGCGGTGACCCCGCCCTGCCGCGGTGTGCCGTCCGGCGACTGCCATGACGCTCGGACCACCGGGCCGGTCACCCCGGTCGCGACATGCGTTCCGGTGTCCTCCAGCAGGGTGGCCTCTACCTGGTGGCGGGTGCGCAGCTGCTCGGCCGAGCTGACCGACTCCCGCGCGTACACCTCGGAGCCGGTCGCCGCGGCGATCGGCACGCCGAGCAGGGCGATCAGGAGTGCCGTCATGAACACCGCGCTCTCGACGCGGTCGCTCGTCCGCGTGAGGGGGTTGCGTCCGTGGAACACGCGCCTCGCCAGGCGCGCGGCCGGTGACATCGACTGGGTGCTCACGACTTCCTCCCTCGGTTGCTCGGCAACCAGGGTTCTCCGCGCGGCGGCGCGGTCACAGGGTCGCCCGTCGGACCGGTTCGCGCGGCACGTCCTGTGACGACAAGGTCTTTGGTCCCTCGGCCTGGCGCCCTCGTTCTCTGGAACGCGAAGCCCGGTGGGGAGAGCATCGACAGGTCAGGACTTTTCACGAGGAGGGCACCATGGTGGTACGCGTCGGCATCAACGGGTTCGGCCGGACCGGGCGGGACGTCCTGCGCAGCGCGGTCGAGCGCGGCGACACCGCGTTCGAGGTGGTCGCGGTCAACGACCTCACGACACCGGACACGCTGGGCCACCTCCTCGCGTTCGACTCGACCTACGGCCCCTGGTCCCACACCGTCGCGGTGGAGGGGGACGAACTCGTGGTCGACGGGCGGAGCATCGCGGTGACCTCGGAAGCCTGTCCGTCCAAGGTGGACTGGGGCAGGCACGGGGTCGACATCGTGATCGAGGCCACCGGCCGGTTCCGCACCCGTGAGGCCGCCGGGGCGCACTTGACGAGCGGGGCCCGGAAGGTGATCATCACGGCGCCGGGCAAGGACGTCGACGCGACCATCGTGATGGGCGTCAACGACGACGACTACGAGGCGGAGCGCCACCACGTCGTGTCCAACGCCTCCTGCACGACCAACTGCGTGGCTCCGATGGCCTGGGTCCTGCACGAGCGCTTCGGCGTCCAGGCCGGGCAGATGACCACGATCCACAGCTACACCAACGACCAGTCGCTGCTCGACGGACCGCACAAGGACCTGCGCCGAGCGCGCTCGGCGGCGGTCAACATGATCCCCACCTCCACCGGCGCCGCCCGCGCGGTCGGCCAGGTGATCCCCGCGCTGGACGGCAAGCTCGACGGGCTCGCGGTGCGCGTCCCCCTGGAGGACGGGTCCTTGACCGACCTCACCGCCATGCTCGACACGCCGGTCACGGCCGCCCAGGTGAACCGGGCGTTCAAGGACGCCGCCGAGGGCGGGCTCAAGGGCTACCTGCGCTACACCACCGACCCGATCGTCTCCAGGGACATCATCGGCGACCCGTCCTCCTGCGTCTTCGACGCGAGCCTGACCAAGGCCAACGGTCGACTGGTCAAGGTCTTCGGCTGGTACGACAACGAGTGGGGCTACGCCAACCGCACGATCGACCTCGCCAACCTGGTCGCCCGCACGCTGCCGTAGACCGCTCCTACCGCTGGGAGAAGACGATGACGTCCGCGGTCATGATCGAACTCGACGGGCTGCCGCTGCTGGCGGCCCTGTCGCACACCCATCGCGCCGCGATGGCCGGGATCAGCAGGCGCGAGGACTACTACCCCGGCACCACGCTGTTCGAGCAGGGCACGCCCGCGGACCGCTGCTGGATCGTCCTCAAGGGGTGCGCCGTGATCGACTCCGACGCGCCCGACCACGGTCGGATGGCGGTGCAGAGCGTCGGTCCCGGCGAGCTGCTCGGCTGGTCCTGGCTGATCCCACCCTACCGGTGGCACTTCGGCGCCACCGTGGTCTCCCCCACCACCGCCGTCGTGGTCGACGCCGAGGAGCTGCGCAAGCTCGCCAACGCCGATCCGGCGCTGGGCTACCAGCTCTCGCTGATCCTCGTCGAAGCGCTGCTCAACCGTCTTCAAGCCACCAGGACCCGGCTGCTCGACCTGCACGACCACCCCGCGCTCGACTGATCTCGACGCACGCCGGATCCGCGCCATCCCCCCAGGGTTGCGCGGATCCGACGTCTCCTCATTCCGGTCGGGCACTTCCCGCCGACGGGCTGTTGCGCGCTCCCGCCACTTGTCCGGCGAGGTGTCGGAGGCGAGCCACCAGTGGAGCACGCCGAACTACGCCCCGAGCAGGACGGTCGACATGAACGGGATGCCGCCGCGCGAGCGTGCTCGTGCGGCGGCATCCCGTGGTGAACGGCGGTGTGCACGTGTTCGGCGGTGGTGGGGGGGAATGGTCAGTCCTTAGCCCTTCGCGCGCAGGCCGCGCAGGAACGGGTCCACCGGCGGCGCGGGCACCACACGCACCCGCGCGTCCACGACCTGGCAGCGCTCAGCGGTGGCGATCACCGGGTTGAGGTCCAGTTCGACCACCTCGGGTAGGAGATCGGCCAGCTTCGCCACCCGCAGCAGCACGTCGCGCACCGGGGCCTCCGCCACGTCGCGGAACACCCCTCCGGCGGCGCGGAACCCGTGCAGCAGGTCATCGGCGGCGGCGTCGGACAGCGGGGCGAGCGCGGCGGCGCGGTCGTCGAGGAGGTCGGTGTCGACACCGCCGAGCCCGGTCACCACGAGCGGGCCGAACTGCTGGTCGTTGACCACGCCCACGAGCAGTTCCCGGCCACGGCCCGCCATCGGCTGCACGAAGGCACCGCCCAGCCGGTCGCCGAACGACGTCCGGAACCGGTCGTACGCCTCCGCCGCGGCGTCCGGTGCGTCCAGGTCGAGCACGACACCGCCGCCCCTGCTCTTGTGCAGCAGGTCCGCAGCGATGGCCTTGAGCACGACGGGGCAGCCGAACCCGCGCTGCGCCGAGGCCGCGGCCTCGGCCGTCGCCACGACGATCCCGCCGAGGACAGGCAGCCCGAACGCGCCCAGCAGTTCGACGACCTGGTCCGGGCCGAGCCATCCGCCGTCGGGTTCGTCGGCGAGGTGGTCGGTCACGACCGACCGGGCCTTGGCCGGGTTGATCCCGTCGAGTTCATCGCCTCCGGTGGGCGGGCGCGCCAGCCATTCCGCGCGCTCGGCCAGCTTCGCGAGCACGGCGGCGGCCTGGGCGGGATCGGTGTAGCTGGGCGCCGCGCCGGACCGCACCGCCTCGTCCTGCCCGGCGTCGACCGCGAGGACGGGCTTGCCACCGGGCACGGGGTGGACACCGGCCGCCGGGTCGCCGAGCGCGGTGGGGACCGTGACGGCGATGACGGCGTGCACACGGGGATCGGCTGCCATGACGTCGAGGCACCGGGCGAAGGTCTGCTCGTCCACGACCGCGGTGGTGTCGACGGGGTTGTGCACGCTGGCGGTGGCGGGCAGCAGCGCGTGGAGCGCGGCCACCGTGGCGGGTGACAGCTCGGCCACGTCGAGGCCGTTGTGCACGCACGCGTCGGCCGCCAGCACGCCGAGTCCGCCCGCGTTGCTCAGCACGGCCACCGCGCGACCGGCGGGCAGCGGCTGGGTGTGCAGGGCCGCGAGCACGTCCACCAGTTCGGACACGCCGTCCACGGCGGTGATCCCGGCTTGGCGGAACAACGCGTCGCGGGTGACCGTGGGGGTGGCGGTCGCCGCGGTGTGCGACGCGGCGGCGCGCTGCCCCGCCGCGGAACTGGCCGACCGGATCGCCAGCACCGGCTTGCGCCGGGCGACCCGGCGGGCCAGCCGGGAGAACTTGCGCGGGTTGCCGAAGGACTCCAGGTACAGCACGACCGCACGGGTCTGCTCGTCGCGTTCCCACCACAGCAGCAGGTCGTTGCCGCTCACGTCGTACTTGTCGCCGGTGGACACCAGGTTGGACGTGCCGAGCCCGATGCGGCGCAGGCGTTCGACCACGGCGATCGCGATCCCGCCGGACTGGGTCACCACGCCGATGTCGCCCGCGGTGGTCTTGTTCCGGGCGAACGTGGCGTCCATCCGCACACCGGGTTCACCGGTGGAGCCGCCGAGGCAGTTGGGCCCGACGATCCGCATCCCGTGCTCGCGGACCGCCGCCGCGAGCCCGTTCGCCAGTTCCGGGTGTTCGGTGACGCCCGCGGTGATGACGACCAGTGCCTTGACGCCTCGACGTCCGCATTGCTCGGCGACCGCGGGAACCTGCGCGGCGGGGACGCACAGCACCGCCAGTTCGGGCACGTCGGGCACCTCGGCGACCGAGCCGTAGCAGGACACACCCGCGATCGAGGTGGCGTGCGGGTTGACCGCGTAGAGGTCGCCGGTGAAGTCGCCCGACACCAGGTTGCGCAGCACGGCGTTGCCGACGCCGCTCTCCTCGCGGCTCGCGCCGATGACGACGATCGACGTCGGTTCGAGCACCGCGCGCAGGCTGTTGACGTCCGCGGTCAGCTCCCGGTCGGCGACCGCGTCGAGGTACGCCTCGACCGGTTCCAGGCCGAGGTCGACGTGCACGACGTCGCGGTCGGCTGTGACCGTCCACACCAGACCCATGTCGGTGAAGACGTGCAACATCCGGGAGTTGATGGTCATGACGTCGGCGACGAAGCGCCGCACCCCCCGGCGGACCGCCAGCGAGCTGAGGCGTTCGAGCAGCAGCGTGCCGACGCCGTGCGTCTGCTCGGCGTGCGTGACGACCAGCGCCACCTCCGCCTCGGACGGCTCGTCCAGCACGATGCAGCTCGCCGCGCCGAGCAGCCTGCCGTCGCGGAAGGCGCCGACCGTGACGTGCCTGGGGTCGTCAGGCGTCATCACCCGGCTGACGAAGTCCTCCACCTGCCGGGGCGAGGTCGAGAAGAACCTGAGGTAGCGGTCCTCCAGCGGCAGCGACTCGTGCAGCTCCAGCAGCGCACCGGCGTCGCCCGCCCCCAGTTCGCGCACCGCCACCACTGTGCCGTCGGTGAGCAGGGCGCGGTCGGGTTCGAGGTTCACGGCCATGACGAGCCTTTCTCGGCATCGTGGTCGAGCGTGGTCAGCAGAGGGGTCCGGGCGTGATCGGCTCGGTGGAGCGCAGCGAGGGCTCCGGCACCGGCTCCGCGGCGGCGGGGTCGTTGATCACGACGACCGGGCAGGACGCGTGGTGCACGCAGTACAGGCTCACCGAGCCCAGCAGCGTCGCCATCGCCGCGCCGAGGCCCCTCCTGCCGACGACCAGCAAGGAGGCGTGCTCGGAGGCCTTGGTCAGGGCGAACTTCGCCTCCTCGGTGGCCGGGGCGGTGCGGATCTCCGCGGAGGACGTCACCCCGGCGATCGCGTCGTCGAGCACCTTCTGTTGTGCGGCGCGCAACTCCTCGGGCAGCAGCCCGAGCACCATGTCGATCGGCACGGCGCCGACCGCCATGCCGAAGTCCCGGTGCTCGCCGGTGATCGCCTCGACGGCGCAGCCGCGCCGCTCGGCCTCCTCCGCCGCCCACGCCAGCGCCGCCCGGCTCGCCGGGGACCCGTCCACGCCCACCACGATGGGCCGGGGATCGATGTTCGTCATGGTCCGCTCCTCCTGTGCTGGTTCCACCGAGCTTCGCCGTTCGGCTCGGAACCGGGTCAGTGGCGGCGGTCCCGCGTGGCCGGGACCTTCGTCACTGGATGGGCCGGCGCGTTCGCCACTGCCGAGCGGTGCGACCGGGGAGCAGCCTTGAACCAGGAGCTCGGCAACCCCAGGAGGTTCGGCATGACGTCATCCGTGATCGTGGTCGGCGTGGACGGATCACCCGCCAGCAGGACAGCGCTGCGCTGGGCGCTCGGGGAGGCGACCCGCACCGGCGCGTTCGTCGAGGCGACGACGGCCTGGCAGCGCGAACCGGCCGTGGCGACCGGTGGCGGGCCGCCCGTGCGCAAGCACCCGGCGCGGGACCTGCACCAGGTGGTCGAGGAGGTCCGCGCCGAGGTCCCCGGCGCACCTGAGGTGGCCGAGGTGACGGTCGTCGGCGATCCCTCGTCCGTACTGGTCGGCGCGTCGCGGCAGGCGGACCTGCTGGTGGTCGGCACGCGGGGAGGCGGACCGCTGGTCGACCTGGTGATGGGCAGCGTCGCCTCAGACTGCGTGCGGCACTCCGCGTGCCCGGTCGTGGTGATCCCACCCGGCATGGCGCTCTGACGCGAACGGGCCGCGTCCCCTCGCCCAGCAAGGGGGACGCGGCCCGTTCCGGTGCTCTAGGACGTCGGGCGCACCACGGCGAGCGGGCACGGGGCGTGGTAGACCAGAGCCTGGCTGGTGGAACCCAGCAGCATCCCGGTGAACCCGCCGTGTCCACGGCTGCCGACGACGAGGAGCTGCGCGTCCTCGGCCAGCTTCAGCAGTGCGCGGACCGGACGGTCCCGCAGCACGAGGCGGTTCACGCGCACGTCGGGGTACTTCTCCTGCCACCCGGCCATCCGCTGGGCGAGCAGCCTGCGCTCGGCCTCCTCCACCCGCTCCCAGTCGATCGCCAGCCGCGCCTCGTTGTACGGGCTGTCCACCAGGAAGTCGGTCCACGTCATCACCGCCGTCAGCGGCGCACCACGCGTCGACGCGGCCTCGAAGGCGAACCCGATCGCCGCCTCGCTCGCGGGAGACCCGTCCACGCCGACGACCACCGGGGCGTCAGGGCCCGGGTCGCCGCGGACCACCACGACCGGACAGAGGCCGTGAGCCGACAGCCCCACCGCCGTCGAACCGACCAGCAGGCCGGTGAAACCACCGAGCCCCTGCGAGCCCAGCACGACCATCCGGGCCTCGCGGGACTCCTCGACGAGCACCGGCACCACCGCCCCGCTCAACCGCACGGCCTCGACGTCGACGGTCGGCGCGGCGGCGCGCGCGGCCTTCTCCGCCTCGGCGAGCCAGGCCTCAGCCTGGCCTTCCATGGCCTGGCGCGCCTCGTGCGCGCTGATCAGGAGTTCGGGATAGCCCTGAACGGGGATCAGCAGGGCGTGCACCAGGCGCAGCGGCACCCGGTGCCGCGCGCACTCCCGTGCCGCCCACTCCACGGCGTCAAGCGCGGAACTCGACCCGTCGACGCCAGCGACGATGGGTGCGGGTGTTGTGGTCATGACGAGTCCCTTCCGGTGCGGACGGTCGCGGTCGCGACGCCCAGCACTCCTTCTGCCAGCGCGGTGACGACCCGTGCGGACTCGGTGTCGACGAATTCCGCGCTGATGGTCACGGCACCGTCGTGAACGTCCACGGACCACTCGCGCGGTCCGCCGTAGATATCCAGCCTGCGGCGCACGTCCGCGGCGATGGCGGTGTCGGTCCTGGCCAGCGCGCGGACCAGGTCGCGCCGCGTCACCACGCCGACCACCCGCGAGGTCTCGATGATCGGCAGGCACCGCACGCGGTCGTCGAGCATGACCCTGGCGAGCAGTTCCACGGACGACCCCGCTCCCATGCCGAAGGCGGGCGAGGTCATCACCTGCTGGACCGGGGCGCTGGGCGACTCGGACCGGGTGTCGTAGCGGCTGTGCAGCAGGTCGGCCTCCGTCACGATGCCGACCATGCGCTGGTCCGCGTCGACCACGGGCAGCGCGGTGAACCCGTGCGACACCAGCAGGGCCGCCGCTTCGCGGATCGGCACGTCGGGTGTCACGGTCACCGCCGGACGGGTCATGATGTCCTGGGCGCGCATGGTGTTCCTCCTCCTCGGGATTCCACTTCCCAAGCTAGGAGGACGACCTGCCCCGCGACGTGGTCCTTGGTCCCGAGAACGCGGGGTCCGACGGTCATGCCCACGCTTTCTCGGCGTCCTCGACGTCGGCGGTCAGGTCGAGCTTCGGCGGCAGCACGACGACGGGCACGTGGGACTTCCGGACGCAGGCCGAGCTGACCGAGCCGAGCACCACCTTGCGGAGCCGTTCACCGCGGTGTCCCGCGACGACCAGCAGCGCCGCGTCGTGCGCCGCGCGAACCAGTTCGGTGGCGGCGTCACCCTCGGTGGTGACCTGTTCGACCGGGGGCGCCTCCGACCGGCCCGCCACGGCCGTCCGCACCGACTCGGCGAGCGCCTCCACGGCGCTCGCCCGCACCTCTTGAAGGGTCGTCGGCACCCAGTCGGACATCGGCTCGAAGTTCCACACCCGCACGGCGCGCACGGCGCACCCGCGGATCCGTGCCTCGTCCAGCGCCCAGTCCAGCGCGTGCTGCGCCGCCTCGGACCCGTCCACACCGACGACGATCACCTTCTGCTCGTCCATCACCACTCCCGACTCGTCCGAATCCGCTGTGTCGGTTCCAGCCTGGGATCGGACGTGGCCGCGGAACAGGTCCGAAGGTCCACGGCACGGGGACCGGAATACCCTCGCCGCCGCTCGGCCACCGGAGGAGCCTTCGTGGTGGGGGCCGAGAGGAGAATTCCGGTGTCGCACAGAAAAGTCATCGTCGTGGGCGTGGACGGCTCCGCGGCGAGCAAGAGCGCCCTGCGGTGGGCCATCGCACAAGGCGACAACACGGTGGAGGCGGTGGTGGCGGCCGTCCGCGAACCGGCGTTCGTGCCCGCGACGTCGCTGGGCGTCTACCCGTACGCCTACAAGCCCGAAGCAGAACGCCGCCGCCCGGCGGACCGGCAGCTGCACGACGTGGTCACCGAGGTCACGGCCGGGGTACCGGGCGCGCCCGAGGTCGCGGAGATCGTCGTGGCCAGCGACCCGACCGTCGCACTGGTGCAGGCGTCGCGGCGGGCCGACCTGCTGGTGCTCGGCGCCAAGGGGCACAACCGGATCGCGGACGTGTTCCCCGGCAGTGTGACGGCGCACTGCGTGCGGCACGCCGCCTGCCCCGTGGTGGTCATCCCTCCTGCCGCCGTCGACTGATCCCGTCACGCACACCTCCCGGGCACGGGTGCCGACAGTCCCTGGTGTTCGGGGACCTCTGGCACTCAAACACCCGAGCCGGCTGTGCCACGGTCGGGTTCCACCGCGTGGGAGGGAGACCCGGTGACCGAGACGCACCGCATCGAGGTGCACGGCACGGTGCAGGGTGTCGGCTTCCGACCTCACGTCTTCCGGGTCGCCACCACACTGGGCATCCGCGGTGACGTGCGGAACGTCGGCGGCCACGTGGTGATCACCGCGACCGGTTCGCACGAGGTGCTCGCCGACTTCCAGCGGACCGTGCGCGACGACGCGCCCCGACACGCCAGGATCGACGGGATCACCGTCACCGCGTTGCGCGGGAACACCGCGGCGGACCGGTTCGTGGTGCGGGAGAGCGGATTCGGCTCCGGTCCGCGCGACGTGCCGCCGGACCTGGTGTCCTGCGCCGCGTGCGTCGCCGAGCTGTTCGACCCCGACGACCGCCGCTACCGCTACCCCTTCACCAACTGCGCCGAGTGCGGACCGAGGGCGACGATCGTCGAATCGCTGCCCTACGACCGGTCCCGCACCGCGATGCGCGACTTCCCGGTGTGCGACGAGTGCGCGGCGGAGTACCGGGACCCCGACGACCGCCGCTTCCACGCCGAGCCCGTCGCGTGCCCCGACTGCGGCCCGCACCTGCGCTGGCACGACGGCGCGGTCCGCGCGGCCGCACTGACCGCGGCCGTGGAGGTGGTCGCGAGCGGCGGGGTCGTCGCGATCAAGGGGATCGGCGGCTACCAACTGGTGTGCGACGCCGACGACGAGGTCGCCGTGCACCGGCTGAGGACCGTGAAACAGCGTCCCAGCAAGCCCTTCGCGGTCATGGTGGCCGGTCTCGACGACGCCCGGAGGCTGTCGGCGGTGACCTCTGCCGACGAACGGGCGCTCTGCTCCGCGGCGGCGCCGATCGTGCTGCTCCCCCGGCTGCCCGGCGCGCCGCTGTCCGCGGCCGTGGCCCCCGGACTCCCCGAGGTGGGGGTGTTCCTGCCGACCAGCCCGCTGCACCACCTGCTGCTGGCCGACCTGGGGCGACCACTGGTGGTCACCAGCGGGAACGTCGGTGGTGAACCGATCGTGACGTCCGATCGGCGAGCGTTGAGGACGCTGGGACCGCTGGTGGACGGCGTCCTGTCCCACGACCGGGCGATCGTGCTGCGCCACGACGATTCGGTGGTGCGCGCGGGACGGCTGGTGCGCAGGGCGCGGGGCCACGCACCCGGCACGCTGCCGCTGCCTTCCGCGGCACCTGTTCCCCTGCTCGCCCTCGGCGCGCAGCTCAAGCACACCACAGCACTCGCGATCGGCGGTCGCGCCGTGCTGGGCCCCCACACTGGTGATCTGGAGGACGCGGAGACCTACGCCGCGTTCGAGCGCACCGCGGAGGCCCTGTGCCGGTGGTACGACGTCGAACCGGGGTTCTGCGCGCACGACCAGCACCCCGGCTACCTGTCGACCAGGCACGCGGCACGGCACTGGCCGCGGGAACGGCGCGTGCCCGTGCAGCACCACCACGCGCACGTCGCCGCGACGGCCGCGGAGCACGGTGTGCGCGGACGTTTTCTCGGCGTGGCCTACGACGGCCTCGGTTTCGGCGACGACGGGACGCTGTGGGGCGGTGAGGTGCTGCTCGCGACCTACCGGGGGTTCCGGCGGATGGCCCGCTTCGGGCGGGCCCCGCTGCCCGGTGGCGCGGCGGCGGTGCGCCACCCGTCCCGGATGGCGCTGGGCTACCTGTTGGGAGCGGAGGACTTCGGCGCTCCCGCGCCTCCCCTGGACCTCCTGCCCGAGCAGCGCGACCGCGAGATCGTCCGGCGCATGATCGCGCGCCGGGTCAACAGCCCGCTCGCCTCCAGTGCGGGAAGGCTGTTCGACGCGGCGGCGTCGGCGCTGGGGCTGTGCCAGGACAACTCCTACGAGGGCGAGGCGGCGGTGCTGCTGGAGGCCGCCGCGACCGGGCACCCCGACGGGAAGGCACTGGAGTGGGCGCTGCACCGGCGGGACGACCTGTGGGTGTACGACCCGGTGCCGACGTTGGCCGACCTGCTGACGGCGGGTGGCCCGCCGGGGGTGCTGGCCGCCCGCTTCCACACCACGGTCGCCGAGGTCACCGCGGCCTTGGTGGAGAAGGTCTCGGACGCGACGGGTGTGCACACGGTGTGCCTGGGCGGCGGTGTGTTCCAGAACCGGAGGCTCACCGACGCGGTGGTCCGCGGCCTGGACGCACTGGGCTACGAGGTGCACGTGGGCGAACGGGTGCCGGTCAACGACGGCGGCATCGCCTACGGGCAGGCCGCGGTGGCGGCGGCTCGGCTGGCGGGGAGGTGAGGGAACCGTGTGCCTCGGCATCCCCGGACGGATCGTGAGCGTCACCGACGACGGGCTGCGCGTCGGGACGGTGGACTTCGACGGCGTGCGCAGAGCCGTCTGCCTGGCCTACACGCCGGGGGCCGACGTCGACGACTTCGTGATCGTGCACGTCGGGTTCGCCATCAGCGTCGTGGACGAGGACGAGGCCGCGAGGACCCTCGCGGTGCTGCGGGCGATGCCGGACGCGGTCGAATCGGAGCTGGGACCGTGAAGCACCTCGACGAGTACCGCGATCCTGTGCTGGCGGGCAGGCTGCTCGCCGAGCTGCGGGCCACCGCGACCCGGCCGTGGACGGTGATGGAGGTGTGCGGCGGGCAGACGCACACCATCGTCCGCCAGGGCATCGACGAGTTGCTGCCCGCCGGGATGAGGATGGTCCACGGGCCGGGGTGCCCGGTGTGCGTGACACCGCTGGAGACCATCGACAAGGCCCTCGCCATCGCCGCCCGTCCCGGCGTGGTGTTCACCAGCTACGGCGACATGCTGCGGGTGCCGGGCACCTCGGGCGACCTGCTCGGGCTCAAGGCGCGCGGAGCGGACGTGCGGGTGGTGTACACGCCGCTGGACGCGGTGCGCGTCGCGCGGGAGAACCCGGACCGCGAGGTGGTGTTCCTGGCGGTCGGGTTCGAGACGACGGCGCCCGCGAACGCGATGGCCGTGCTGCACGCGGCGAACACCGGGACGGCGAACTTCAGCGTGCTGGTGAGCCACGTGCTGGTGCCGCCCGCGATGACCGCGCTGCTCGACGACCCGGACAACCAGGTGCGGGCCTTCCTCGCCGCGGGCCACGTGTGCGCGGTCATGGGGTGGACCGAGTACGAGCCGATCGCGGCCCGCTACGGCGTGCCGATCGTGGTGACCGGGTTCGAGCCGCTGGACCTGCTGGAGGGCCTGCTGATGGCGGTGCGGCAGCTGGAGGCGGGCCGTTCCGTCGTGGAGAACCAGTACGTCCGCGCGGTGCGCCGCCAGGGCAACACCGCCGCAAGGGACGCGGTCGGGCGGGTGTTCCGGGTGACGGACCGGACGTGGCGGGGCATCGGGCCGATCGCCGCCAGCGGCCTCGCGCTGGCACCCGAGTTCAGCGCTCACGACGCCGAGGCGAGGTTCGACACGGCGGGGGTGGTGACCCGTGAGCCACCGGTGTGCGTCGCGGGCGAGATCCTGCGGGGCACCCGCCTGCCGACCGAGTGCCCCGCCTACGGGCGAGCGTGCACACCCCGAACGCCGCTGGGGGCGCCGATGGTGTCCAGCGAGGGCACCTGTGCGGCCTTCCACAACGCGGGGCGGGGGCTGGTGGCGCGATGACCGGGGAACCGGTGTGCCCCGTGCCCGCGGTGGAGACCGAGCGCGTGCTGCTCGGCCACGGCTCGGGCGGGCAGCTGATGGCCGAACTGCTGGACGAGGTGGTGAACACCGAACTCGGGGTGACGGGCCCGCTCGAGGACGCGGCGGTGGTCGCGGTGGACGGCGCGGAGGTGGTGTTCAGCACGGACGGGTTCGTGGTGACCCCGAGGTTCTTCCCCGGCGGCGACATCGGCTCGCTCGCGGTGCACGGCACCGTCAACGACCTGGCCATGCGCGGCGCGCGGCCGGTCGCGCTGAGCCTGGCCTACCTCGTCGAGGAAGGGCTGCCCCTCGCCGAGCTGCGCGCGGTCACCCGGTCGGTCGCCCGCGCCGCGCACGCCGCGGGCGTCCGGGTCGTCACCGGCGACACGAAGGTCGTCGGCCGCGGCGCCGCCGACGGCCTGTACGTCACGACCACCGGGATCGGCACCCGGCTGCCGAGCGCGCGGCCGTCGGCCGCGAACGGAGTGGCGGGCGACGTGGTGCTGCTGTCCGGTCCGATCGGCCTGCACGGCACCGCGATCCTCAGCGCACGCGAAGGACTCGGCTTCGAGTCGGGGATCGAGTCGGACAGCCGTGCCCTGCACGACCTGGTCGCCGCGATGGTGCGAGCGGGCGGCGGCGACGTGCACGTGCTGCGCGACCCGACGCGCGGCGGCCTGGCGAGCGCGCTGAACGAGGTCGCCACGGCGTCGGGGGTGGCCATCGAGATCGTCGAGTCCGCGCTGCCGGTGCCGAGGCAGGTGGCCGCCGCGTGCGAACTGCTGGGCCTCGATCCCCTGCACGTGGCGAACGAGGGCTGTCTGGTCGCCTTGGTGGCGCCCGCGTCGGCTGGCGCGGTGCTGGACGCGATGCGCGCCTGTCCGGAAGGAGCGCACAGCGTGGTGCTCGGCGAGGTGCGGGAAGGTCCCGCGGGCCGGGTCACCGCACGCACACTGGTCGGGTCGTCCCGCATCGTGGACGTTCTGGTGGGCGAACAGCTCCCCCGGATCTGCTGACGCGGAATGCCTCGGGCCGCGGTGCCCCTTCAGGTCCGGGGCCGCACGTCCGGCGGGCATCGGCGGGTGCCGGTCCTGCGAACCCGCTACCAGGGCGAGGACCACCTGGTAGCGCTCGCCGGGGAGTCCCAGCGGGTCAGGAACGTCCGGGGCCGCCAGGGGCCGAGCCGTCATCCGCCGCCGCCACGCCCGACCCGTCCATCGACGACATCCGGGCGATCGTGGAGCACCACCCCGTGTGTGGCGTCGACCACTCGAGCTGGACCACGCTGACGACAGGGTCACCCAGTCACGCCGACGGTCTTGTCGAGGAACAGCGGCCAGTGGTCGTAGTCGGCGCGTCCGCCACCGGTGGTGCGCGTGTGCCGGGATTCGCCGCGGTGCTCGCATCATCCCCGTTCCGCGCCGGACGCCTGCGCCTCCGGCGCGGTTCGAGTGCGGATCCAGCTGGTGGTCACCGCGATGGCGAGGGTCGCGGCCACCACCGCCAGGGACAGCCCGGTCGGGATCTTGCAGAGGTCGAGCAGCAGCATCTTGACCCCCACCCACACCAGCACGAGCGCGAGGCCGAGCTCGAGGTAGACGAAGCGGTGCATCAGGTCGGCCAGCAGGAAGTACAGGGCGCGCAGGCCGAGGATCGCGAACGCGTTGGAGGTGAACACCAGGAACGCCTGCTGCGTGACGGCGAAGACGGCCGGGATGGAGTCGACCGCGAACACGATGTCGGTGACCTCCACGAGCACCAGCACCGCCAGCAACGGGGTGGCCGCCCAACGCCCCGCCCGCCGGATCACGAACTTGTTGCCGTGGTAGGTGTCGGTGACCGGGACCACGCGGCGGAACAGCTTCAGCACCACGCTGCGGTCGGGGTCGATGGTCTCGTCGCGGTGGAGTGCCATCCGGACACCGGTGGCCACGAGGAACGCGCCGAACACGTACAGGACCCAGGCGAAGCTCGCGATGAGGACGGAGCCCGCGGCGATGAACGCCGCTCGGAACACCAGTGCGCCGAGCACCCCGTAGAACAGCACGCGGTGCTGGTACTCCCGCGGCACGGCGAAGTAGCCGAAGATGATCGCGAAGACGAACACGTTGTCCACGGCCAGCGACTTCTCGATGACGTAGCCCGCGAAGTACTGCGCGGCGAACTCCCCGCCCCACGCCCACCACACGACGGCGCCGAACCCCAGGCCGAACGCGACCCAGACGCCCGACCACACGGCTGCTTCCCGCACACCGACCACGTGCGCCCTGCGGTGGGCGAACAGGTCGATCGCGAGCATCACCAGGATCACGCCGAGCACTGCGGCCCACGCCCACAACGGCACAACCACGACAACGCACCTCCGGTCCACTCGGATGAACCAGAGGTCTCCCCGACCACCACGTCCAGCGGTGGCGTCCGGGACCGGGCAGCCGCACGGGGCTTCCGTAGTGACGATCCCGGATGAGGCGGGTACTCCCCTCCGCACCACCAGAATGACGAACCACGGTTCGTCTGTCAACCCGAGACAGACGAACCGCGGTTCGTCGATGTCACGGCACGCACCGTGGAGGAATGGCCTATGGTCTGCGCCATGAGGCCCACCGATCCCTCCGCCGACCACGACTCCGCCGTGACGCGCGCTGGGACGGCGAGCGGGTCGTGGACGTTCCTGAGCAACCACGGCCACGTCCTGCTGTGCC
This sequence comes from Umezawaea sp., assembly GCF_057122925.1. Taxonomy (NCBI): domain Bacteria; kingdom Bacillati; phylum Actinomycetota; class Actinomycetes; order Pseudonocardiales; family Pseudonocardiaceae; genus Umezawaea; species Umezawaea sp. The sequence goes on from NZ_DBNGPQ010000097.1 coordinate 50,061, forward strand.
TGGCCGCGGACCCGCACCAGACACTGTCGACGATCGCCGAGCAGGTGGGCATCACCAGCCGCGGGGTCCAGCTCATCCTGGCCGACCTGATCCGGGACGGCTACGTCGAGCGCACCAAGGTCGGCCGCCGCAACCAATACCGCGTCAACACCGAGGGCCGCCTGCGCCACCCGCTGGAAGCCCACCACAGCATCAGAGACCTCATCACCGCCCTCGGCCCGCCGCGTCGAACGTCCCGCGCCGTCCGGCCGTCACGGGGAACCGCCTGACCGCACACTTGACAGGCGAACCACAGTTCGTCATTCTCGAACGGCGTCGACGACCCCGAGGTCATCGCCGACGCCGTCGACGAACTCATCGAGACCGTGCTGTGCCGCGGCGGCTGGATCGCCGTGCTCCCGCCGGGAGCGCTGCTCGGGGTTGGGACCTCTCCGGGTGGCGACCAGATCCCGCGGTTCCTCGGGGCTCAGGTCCTCGTCGCCCGCGTCGGGGTACCACCGAACACCCGCACGACCACGTTGGTCCCCGCGCTCAACGTCCACACGACTGGACGGGAGATCGTCGACAGGAGATCCAGCGGACGCACGACCAGCAGCGCCCGCCCCTGGGCGTGCTGCATCGCCGGCCGCTTGGGCGCCAATTCCCCGAACACCAGGGTCAGGAGCGTCAGCACGATCGTCACCAACGCCACGGCGACCGCGTTCGCCGCGCCTCCCAGGAAACCCAGCAACGGCACCAGTGGTTGGGCCTGCGACACCGCGGCGGTCGCCGAGGCGAGGAATCCCGCCAGCGCGATGCCGATCTGGATGGTCGCCGGGAAACGGTTCGGGTCGCGGGCAAGCCTCACCAGCGTGGGCGCACCGCGTCCGCCGTCGCGCTCCAACGCCCGCAACTGCCCTTCGCGCAACGAGATCAACGCCATCTCGCCGCCCGCGAACACCGCGTTGGTCAACGCCAGCGCCGCGACCAGCACGATGTCGAAGCCGTACCCGACCGCACCGGTCGATCTTCGGCTACACCGGCCCGCCGGACAGGTCGAGACCGCCGCGGACGAGACGGCGCGGATCACGGCCTCCCCGTCTCGCGCACCACGGCGACCGAGCACGGCGAGCAGTGCACGAACCTCGGCGGCGAACGGCCGCGCGCACGGCTCCGCGGTCGAAGGCCAGTTCACAGCAGGACGCGTTCACCGTCCTCCGGCACGACCGCGGTCCACCCGTGCTTCGCGGAAAGGCGGTACGCCAGCGCCGTCGCCCCCGCGGGCTCGCCGTGCACGAGGTAGGTCGTGGTGGGCGGTGGTCCGGCCGTGGCCCAGTCGACGAGTTCGTCGGCGACGGCGTGTGCGCTGAACGCGTCGATCACCACCACCTCGGCCCGCACCGGGACGTAGCGGCCGTGGATCTTGATCTCCCGTGCGCCGTCGACGAGCCTGCGTGCCCTGGTGCCCGCAGCGGCGTAGCCGACCACGAGCACGGTGTGCTTCTCCTCGGGCAGCACGCGCTCCAGGTGGTGCAGCACCCGCCCGCCGGTGGCCATGCCCGACGCCGAGATGACGATCGACGGCGTGCGCGGCTCGTTGGCCGTCATGGACTGCTGGGCGGTGTGCAGTTCGGCGAGGTGGCCCGGATCGAACGGGTCGGCCGCGCCCACCAGCTCGGGGCGGACCTCGGGCCACGCCGCGTCTACCGCCCGGCGGTAGACGCGCAGCGATGCCAAGGCCATCGGGCTGTCCACCAGGACCGGCACGTCGGGAATGTCGCCTTCGCGGACCAGGCGGGCCAGCTCGACGAGGATCACCTCGGTGCGGTCCACCGCGAACGCCGGGATGAGCACGCTACCGCCGCGGCCGATCGTGCGGCGGATCGTGTCGGCGAACAGGGTGGCCGCGGCCGCATCGTCGTGGGTGCGGTCCTCGTAGGTCGACTCCAGCAGCAGCGCGTCGCACGCGGGCCGGGGCTGCGGTGGCCGGAGCACCCGGTGCACCGGCCGGCCGAGATCGCCGCTCACCACGACATCGCGGCCCGACAGGCCCAGGTGGGCCCACGCCGACCCCAGGATGTGGCCCCCGCGACCGAGTTCCAGCTCGACGCCGTCCGCGATGATCCGGCTCACGTCGAAGTCCACCGGTCGGAACAGCCGGGTGGTGCGCGCGGCGTCGTCCGCGCCGTAGAGGGGCAGGGCGGGGTGGTGCTTGGTCCAGCCGCCCGCGTTGGCCTGTGCGGCGTCCTCCGCCATCAGGTGGGCGCTGTCGGCGAGGACGATCGCCGCGAGGTCCGCCGTGCCGGGGGTGCAGTGGATCGGACCGTGCCAGCCGTTGCGAACCAGCACCGGCAGGTAGCCGCAGTGGTCGAGGTGCGAGTGGGTCAGCACGACGGCGTCGAGTGCGCCCAGGTCCAGTGGCGGCGGCCGCCAGTTGCGCCGCCGCAGCGGGGCGAGCCCCTGGAAGAGACCGCAGTCCACGAGCACCCGCGACCTCCCCGATTCGAGCAGGAACTTGCTGCCGGTCACCGTGCCCGTTCCGCCGAGGAACGTCACCGCGGCCGTTCTCCCGTGATGTGCCATCGCGTCCGTCGTTCCCTTCGATGTCGGCCAGTTCGCCAGATCACCGTGCTCGTGATCTGAGCGCTGCTCCACCAGCGCCGGGCCCCGGTGTGCGGGGACTTCGGTCCCGCCGTGGAGGTTGCGCCCAGCTCTGTCGGGCCGCACCCGCGCGCGCGACCGTGGGGGCAGGTCGGGCGACGCCGCGTCGCGCTGCCGCGTTCCGCACCACACGAGGAGGTCCTCCGCCATGTCCCAGATCTACGCCGAGCACCCGACGACCGTCCCGCGGGAGCTGCTGATCGACCGCTTCGCGCCCCGGTCCGACTTCGCCCTGGCCGGCCACCGGGTCGTGGACGCCGATCCGGAGACGGCGTACCGCGCGGTGCGCGAACTGGACTTCACCGAGGTCCACGGCGCGCTGGTCGACGCGTCGCTGTTGATCCGCGCCATCCCCGAGCGGATGAGGTCGCGCAAGCGCGGTCCGGTGCGCGTCCCGACCAGGATGACGTTGGACGACCTCACCGCGGGGTCCGACTGGGTCGTGCTCGGCGAACGGCCCGGCGAGGAGATCACCTTCGGTGCCGTGGGCCGTTTCTGGCAGCCGGTGGTCGAATGGCGTCCGATCGAGCCGCGCGACTTCACCGACTTCGCCGAACCCGGTTTCGGCAAGATCGTCTGTTCGCTGTCCGTGCTGCCCTACGGCACGAGGCGCTCGCTGGTCACCTACGAGGTGCGCACGATCCTCGACGACCCGCTGTCCTGGGTGGGGTTCCGCAGGTACTGGCGGTTGGTCAGGCCCTTCGTCGGCGCGATCCAGCGCGCCACGCTGCGGACCATCGCCGACACCGCCGAGCACGGCGGACCGCGATGACCCCCGTCGTGCGGACCGAGCGGCTGACCAAGCGGTACGGGCACACCTCCGCGCTGCGCGACCTCGACCTGGAGGTGCGCGAAGGCGAGGTGTTCGGCCTGCTCGGCCCGAACGGCGCGGGCAAGACCACCACGCTGCGGCTGCTGCTCGACCTCATCCGCCCGACTCGTGGCCGGGTGCTGCTCTTCGGCCAGGACCTCGCGTCGCACTCTGTCGGAGCGCGTCGCCGGGTCGGCTACCTGCCGGGGAACCTCGCGCTCTACGACGACCTGACCGGCGTCGAACTGCTCAAGCTGCTGGCCGGGCTGAGGGGGCACCGCGACGTGACCGCCGCGCTGCGGCTCGCCGAGCGGCTCGAACTCGACCTCGGCCGTCGGGCGGGAGAGCTGTCGAAGGGCAACCGGCAGAAGCTCGGCGTGGTGCAGGCATTCCAGCACGAACCGGACCTGCTGGTGCTGGACGAGCCCGCGAGCGGACTGGACCCGTTGGCACAGCGCGAGTTGCACGCCGCCGTCCGCGAGCACGCCGCAGCGGGCGGGACCGTGCTGTTCTCCTCGCACGTGCTGTCGGAGGTCGAACAGGTCGCAGACCGGGTGGGCATCCTGCTCGACGGCAGGCTCGTGGTGGTGGACAGGGTCGACCACCTGAAGGCCACCGCGTTGCGCGCGTTGACGTTCACGTTCGCCGCGCCGGTGGACGCCGAGGTGTTCGAGCGGATCCCCGGTGTGCGGGAGGTGACGTCGAACGGTGCCACCGTCGCCTGCCACGTGGTGGGCGACGTCGGCGACCTGGTCCGCGCGGCCGCCGGTCTGGGCCTGGTGAACGTCACGAGCGCGGAGCCGGACCTGGAGGAGATCTTCCTGGACTACGTGGAGAGGCGGGAATCCCATGTCGCGTGACCTGGTGACCAAGTCGTTGCGGGACAACAGGTCGGGGACGATCGGCTGGGGCGCCGCGCTCGTCGCGAGCGTCGCCCTCCAGATGGCCGTCTACCCCACCGTGAAGCAGGCCGCCGGGGATTTCGAGCAGCTGCTGGCGTCCTACCCCGAGGCGTTCAAGGCCATGTTCGACGTGCAGGGCGCGTTCACGAGTGGCGTCGGCTACATCCGGGCCGAGGTGTTCGGGTTCCTGGCCCCGCTCGTGCTGCTCGGGGTCGTCATCGGTCAGGCCGGGCGGTCCACCGCGGGCGAGGAGCGGGCGGGCACCATGGACCTGCTGGCGGTCAACCCGGTGTCCCGGCGGGAACTGCTGCTGGACAAGGCCCTTGCCGTGCTGGTGGACCTGCTGGTGGTCGCCGCGGCGCTCGCGGCGGTGCTCCTCGCGTCGAACGCGCTGGTCGGTCTGGACGTTCCTCCCGCGGACCTGGTCACCGCGAGCCTGCTCGCCGCGCTGCTCGCCCTGCCGTTCGGCGCGCTGGCCCTGCTCGTCGGTGCGCTCACCGGCCGCCGAGGACTCGCCGTCGCGATCCCGATCGGTGCGGCGGTGGCGGCGTTCCTCCTGCAGACGCTGGCCGAACTCGCGGACTGGCTGCGGCCGTGGCGGGTGCTGTCGCCGTTCCACCACGCCGCGGTGGGTGACGCGCTGTCCGGGAACGCGAACGGGGTGGGCGCGGTCGTGCTGCTGTGCGCGACCGCGGTCCTGCTCGTGCTCGCCGTGCTCGCGTTCGAGCGCCGCGACCTCGCCTCACCGTGACGAACCGGGCCCAACGCCGCCACTCCGAGGACGTTGGGCCCTTCACCCTCCCGTCCGCGACGACGACGCTGGAGCTGTCGGGAAAGGAGGTGGAGACGATGAGGTTCACCTGGAAGGACACCCTGGCCGCGGTGCTCGTCGCGGCGGTCGTGGTTCCCTACTTCGGTTACCTGATCAGGGGCGACATGCCCTTCATCCAGGATCCCCGTGGCATGGCCGCCACCGGCATCGTGCTCGGCGCCGCGGCAGCTCTGCTGACCGGGCGGACCGCGTTGGCACGCGGGACGTTCGTGAGGGTTGCGCTGGTGCTCGGCATCGCCGCGCTCGGAACGGGCATCGCCGCGCTGTGGACGGAGGACGAGGTACTGCTGGCGACGTTCATCGGGTTGATGGTCGCCACGTGGGCGCTCGGAACGCTGATCCACACGAAGGTGCTGCCCGCGGGTCGTCACATGGGCACGACGGCCGATCACACCTGACGAACCACGTGGCCGTGGCCGCGCACCCGCGCGACCACGGCCGCGCTACGCCCGCAACCGCCTGCCGACCGCCTTCAGGTAGACCCCGACGGGCATCGCGGCGAACAGGCGGCTCTCCTGCGCGAACGAACTGCGCTCGTCGAGGAAGCGCAGCGCCGGTTCCGCCGAGGAACCCCGGAACAGCGCGGCGAACGCCCGCTCCAGTTCCCCCGGCTCGCGGGTGACCACGTCGAGCAGAGCGGCGTCGAACAGCCGGTGCCTCGCGCTCTCGCCGGGCAGGTCGAACGGGTGGCCGTGCTCGACCAGCGACCGGACGACGGCGGCGCTGTCGCGCTGCGCCCGCTGGTAGGAGTAGCCGGTGCTCGCCTTGATCATGCCCGCCGGTGCGCCGATGGTCAGCACGTCACCGCGGCGACGCGACGCCGTGCCCGCCGACAGCGGCAGGACGGCCCCTTCCTCGTGCAGCACCGCGCACGGGCCCGCGCCGAGCACGTCGTCGAGGTAGTCCGCCAGCGCGGCGCGCTGGGTGTCGACGCCGGGAAGCGGCCCGTGCGGCGGCGCGAAAGCGGTGTGCTCGACGAGTGCCTCGGTCGCCGAGAACGGCAGCACGTAGACGAAAGCGGCACAACCGGCCTGGCTCGTGCGGAAGTCGAACAGCGTCGGCGTCCGCGGGTCGAACACCGGCCGCTCGGTGCGGACCCGTCGGCCCCGGAACACCAGGCGCGCGTCCACCGGGGGCGGGTCCGGCGGGCCGAGCACGCTGTCGAACACCCAGCGCGCCTCGACCAACTCACCGTCGACCACCACACCGGTCCGACCGGCGTGCTCGACGACCTCGTCCACGTGACCGTGGCGGAAGTCGAAGTGCGTCAGCGGTTCCGCGAGCCCGCGGACCACGCGCGCCAGGTCGGTGCCCCGCACCACGAGGTACCGGTAGCGGCCGAGCGGGAGGGTGCGGGTGCGGCCGTCGGCGTGCACCCGGACGCGGTAGAACCTGCTCGACACCGCGGCGTCGAGCAGGCCGGGCCGGTCGGCCCACGAGGACCAGGCGACGGTGTCGAGCGGACGGCGGCCGTCGTCGACGACCACCACCCGCCCGTGCCACCGGGGTTCGAGGGCGAGGTGGCCCGCGAGCGCCAGCCCGCTCAGGC
>NZ_DBNGPQ010000098.1:0-5558 GCF_057122925.1 Umezawaea sp.
TCGTCCTGCTCCCACAGGTAGGTCACCGGGTCGCCGTCGGGGTCGGAGGCCCTGCCGGTCAACGAGAACGGCGTGCGCGCCGGGATCGTGCGCCTCGCGGCGGTGGACACGACCGGCGGGTGGTTGCGGGTGGCCTGGACGCGGTGACCCCCGTTGTCCTGCGGGCCGCCCTGGACCGCCTCGCCGACGACCGCGCTCGCGCCGGTCGCCCGGACGACGAGCGCCGGGACGTCGAGACCCGCGAGCACGCCGCCGAAGGTGACCTGGAACCCCGTGGTGTCGAACGGGGTCGGCCGGTACCGGTGGTCGCCGAAGCCCGCGACGGCCACCGACGCGCCCGCGGGCAGGACCGACCGGAGGGCCGCCCCGATCGCCTCCGGCGTGTAGCCCGCGCCGTGGGAGACCGGCGCGGACGTCCGGCCCCGGTAGGTGATCGTGAACGAGTCGGCCCCGTCGAAGCCGCGCAGCGCCACGTCCTGCACCTCGCTGTCCGGCGGCAGGGCCGACGACGCGTACGAGGTGATCTCGGTGCGGCTGCGGTGCGAGAAGTACGGGTCGCTGTGCCGCTGGAGGTTGTCCTGGCGGCAGATGCCCGCGTACGCCATGATCGACGACCCGCTGCCCGGCTCGTAGGAGGACTCCGCGCTGCGGTTGCCGCCACCGCAGCTCCACTGGTCGCCGTCGAAGGTGTGCCGCGCGGCGAACTGGTGGCCCACCTCGTGCGCCACGTAGTCGACCGCGAAGAAGTCGCCGACGGGGGTGGGCAGCCCGGTGCACCCCACGGCCTTCCCGGCGCCGCCGACGCCCGCTCCCGCGACACCCCCGCCGTTGACGCCCAGCGCGATGTGCCCGATGTCGTAGTTCCCCGCCCCGACGAGCTGGCCGAGCACGGCCGTGTTGCGACCGAGCGTCCCGATCCCGCAGGTGCTCAGCTCCTCGGGCGTGTAGCAGGGCGCCGCGCCGCACGGCCCGTCCGGCCCGGTCGCCTCGGCGTCGGTGTTCAGGTTGGTCCGGTCCGTCCCGGCGACCAGCAGCAGCCGGACCGCGGTCTCGTCCTCGTAGACCTGCGCGACCCGGTTGACCATCGTCACCTTCGCGGCGGTCACGTTCTCCGCCCCGAAGTACCGGGCGTACGACGGGTCCGTGACGATCGCCAGGCGGTACGTGCGCAGCCGCACGACCGGCGTGCGACCGGCGGGGGTGGTGGTCGGCTCCGGGACCTCGACGTCGGCCTCCCGCAGCGGTGCCACCGGGGCCAGGTCGTGGCCGTAGTAGCTGGCGTAGAGGCCCTGGTCGCGGTGGGAGTACGGGTCGACGAACCACTGGCCCCGCTCGGACCGCACGGAGGCGTGGAAGCCCAGCGGCGTGAGGTCCGCGCGCACCGACGCCGTCGGGTCGTCCACGCCCCGGCCCGCGTACGTCCTGATCTCCGGGTGCTCCGCCGCGAGCCCCGGCTCCATCACCGGGGTGTCGACCAGGGTGAAGCGCTCGAACGCGCCCGCCGGGGTCGGCAGCACGACCTGGAGCTCCGCCGCCCCGTCGAGCGTCGCGGCGAGCGCGGGCCGGTCGAGGGCGAACCCGGCGAACCGGTCGGTGCGGACGTCGGCGGCCTGGGCCGACCGGGCGACGACGTCGACCCGCGTCCACGGGTTGTCCGCCGCCGCGGCCGTGCCCGCCAGGGGCACCAGCGCGATCGTGGCGGAGGCGACGACCAGTGCGGCCAGGCCGCGACGGGTCGGGGAAGGTCGGGCCACGGCAGGTCTCCCGTCACGGCAGGGTGCGCGATCAACACCGCATTGTGCTGACCGCGCGGGCCACGGGAGAACTGACGAAAGTACTGCCTCAGTCTCGGATGGCGGACAGGGCGGTGCTCAGCTTCACCAGCTCGTCGAGGAGCTGCTTCGACGCCGAGGTCATCACGTCGTTCGGCGTCAGCGCGCCGTCGTCGAGGTGCTGCTGGACGAACGGGATGTGCACCGCGTCCAGGACCGGCACCATCCGCAGCGTGGTGACCACCTGCTTGAGCTGCGCCACCGCGCGGGTGCCCGCCGAGACGCCGCCGTAGGACACGAAGCCCACGGGCTTGTGGCGCCACTCGGCGTTCAGGTAGTCGATCGCGTTCTTCAGCGGCGCGGGGTAGCCGTTGTTGTACTCCGGCGTCACGAACACGTACGCGGAGGCGCGGCCGATCGTCTCGCTCCACGCCCTCGTGTGCTCGTGCACGTACTTGCCCGTCATCGGGTGGTTCGGCTCGTCGAACATCGGCAGCGCCACCTCGGCGAGGTCGACCACCTCGACGTCGAAGCCGCCGTGCGCCCTCGCCTCCTCGGCGAACCACGCGGCGACGGGTGCTCCCACCCTGCCCGGCCTGGTGCTGCCGATGACGATCTGCAGGACGGGTTCGGGCATGGTCTGCTCCCAGGTGTCGGTGGTGATCGTCATTGTGTCGTCCGGACGGCGCCGCCGCTCGACGGGACCGCGTGCGCGAGGGGCCCGGCGCGGTGGACGCGCCGGGCCCCTCGAAGCGTGGTGCCGTTACAGGATCGGCGAACCGTTCGCCAGCGGCGGCTCACCGCGGCCGTCGTCCGGGCGGTGGGTGTGGCGCTGCGGCGCGGCGTCGACGTCACCGCGCCAGGCACCGGTCTCGGTGCCCTGCTGCTCGATGAAGTCCTTGAAGCGGTCGAGGTCGCCCTTCACGCGGCTGCCGACCACGCCGAGCGCGGCTCCGGCCTTCTCGACGAGCGACTCCGGCTGGTACTCCATCTGCAGGTTGACCCTGGTCGTGGTGTCGCTGAGGCGGTGGAAGGTCACCACACCGCCGTGCGACGTGCCTTCCTCGGTGTCGCCGACCGTGTGCCACGCGATTCGCTCGTCCGGGTGCTGCTCGGTGATCTCGGCGTCGAACTCGCGGCTCACGCCACCGATCTTCGTGACCCAGTGCGTGCGCGTGGGCGTGACCTGGTTGATCTTCTCGACGCCCTCCATGAACGCCGGGAAGGATTCGAACTGCGTCCACTGGTTGTACGCGGTCGTGACGGGGACTTCCACGTCTACGGACTTCTCGATCGTCGTCACGCTTCCTCCGTGTTTCCGTTGTGGTGCTTGGCGGGGGCATACCCGACGGGGCAGTTCCCACACGTGCCGGAGATCACCGGTCGCGGCCTCCGTCGGCCACCTGGTGCGTCGCACCGTCCTCTGAGGACTCCACGACCGCACCCCTCGATCTGCCCATGGCGAGGGGTTACCCGGTCCACCCGCGTCTCACACCACCCCACTCGAAGGGGTGATTCCAGCGCGTGGTCACGGCTGCTCCCCACCTGCTGCGGCGGCGTCGAACACGCGAGGTGATTTCCTATTTCCGTGATCCGCAAAAATGCGTTCCATTTTTCGCGCATCGATTTGAAGGAGGTTGGGTGCTCTACGATATTTCAATGGGAAACCCCCGCGAGAAGAGTGTTCGTTCAACCATGTCCTCACTTGGTCTCGCCCTGCCGGACGTGAGTCCGCCGAAAGGCGCTTACGTGCCGGCTGTGCGGAGCGGAAACCTGGTGTTCGTCTCCGGTCAGGTGCCCATGGTTGGGGGCGAGGTCGTCGTCACCGGCAAGGTCGGTGCCGAGATCACCGTCGAGGACGCCAGGGCGCTGAGCCGCCAGTGCGCATTGGCCGCGTTGGCCGCCATCGGCTCGGTGGTGGACCTGGACGACGTGGCGCAGGTCGTCAAGGTGGTCGGGTTCGTGGCGTCCGCCCAGGGGTTCGTCGACCAGGCGAAGGTCGTCGACGGGGCGAGCGGACTGTTCTTCGAGGTGTTCGGCGACGTCGGGCGGCACGCGCGCAGCGCGGTGGGGGTGGCGGAGCTGCCGCTGGGCGCTCCGGTCGAGATCGAGGTCGTCGTCCAGGTGGACCGCTGACCGCGGGGGAGCGGGGCGACCGTTCGCCACCGCTCCCCCACGCGGTCGACGATGTCGGGGGAAACCCTAGAGACGGATCGCGGGGCCGGTCACGGAGATGCCGCTGCCGGGCTCGGCCGGGATTGACACGTCGATCCGGCTCGGTCGACCCATGTCGAAACCCTGGTAGACCGTGATCTGCTCGGGGGCGGACGTCGTCCTCAGTTCCCTGAGGTAGCCGCCGAACGCCGCCGCGGCCGCTCCGGTCGCGGGGTCCTCGACCACTCCTCCGGGAGGGAACGGGTTGCGGCAGTGGAAGACCGTCGGCGACTCCTCCCAGACGAGGTCGATGGTGGCCCACCCCCTGGCGTTCATGAGGCCGGCCAGTGCGTCCATGTCGTAGTCCAGCCTCGACAACCTCGCCCTGCCGGCCGCTGCGATGATCGGGTGCCAGGCGCCCGCGTAGGCGGCTCGTGGTGGTAACGCGGGGTTCAATTCCTCCGGTGCCCACCCGAGTGCCCGGAGGAGCAGGTCCAGGTCGTCCTTGGCGATCGGCTCCGTGCGCGTCGGAACGCTCACCAGCGTGGCGACCAGGGATCCGTCCGGGGAGCGCCTGGTCTTGACCGGGATGATCCCGGCCCTGGTGTGGAAACTGAGATCGCCGATCCCGTTCCGATCGGCGTGCGCCACGGCCGCCGCTATCGTCGCGTGCCCGCAGAACGGCACCTCGACCAACGGGCTGAAGTAGCGGACCTCCATGCCGCCGTCCGGCGATGTCGTGACGAAAGCCGTTTCCGAGTACCCGACCACCGCGGCGGTTTCCTGCATGGTCAACTCGCTGAGGTGTCCGGCGTCGAGCACGACGCCTGCCGGATTACCTCCGTGCGGAGCTGTGGCAAAAGAAGAATATCGAAGAATTTCCATTGTGGCATGGTAGTGCTCTTGATGTGATCGGCCAAACCAGAGCAATTTCACCTGTGCTGGGGGATGATCATCCCCAGGTGAACATGCTTCCGTCCGTCGTCACGGCAATGGAAAAGCCAAGAGCGATTCTCCGGGATTTTTCGCTGGGTCGTACCGCGTGAAAGTGTCTGGGGTCGAACAACAGCGCCTCGCCGACGGTCGGCTTGATCTCTATCGTTCGGGAATCGGCCACCACCGTCTCCTGGTAGCCATAGGAACCGGGGAGTCGGTGAGCCTCGTCCCTCGGATCGTGGCGGTGCTGCCAGATGACGGTCTCGCCGCCCTGTTCGGGCACGCTCAGGTACAGGTTGAACGCGAACTGAGTCGTCTGCGGAGCGTCGAGCAGGTCCTCGGTGAACTCCAACCTCGCGTCGTCGAAGTGGACCTGGAAGCCGTTGTTCGGCTCTCGTGCGACACCCGCACCCATTTCTCGGCCCTTGTGCGTGCCCACCGCGACCTGGTGGGGCCAGTGTGCGGCCAGTCGTTCGCGGCACCGCGTGAAGGGGTCGAACGAGAGCTTGAGGGAGAGCCACGCTCTTCTGTGCGTTTCCAGGGCGCTCCAGTAACTGTCGGCGATCCTGCCGTCCTTCCGGTGGTCGCTCACCCCTACGCCGAATCGCATCACCTGGGGGTAGACGCGATCTTGGCCATAACTGTCGAACTGGGCAGCGGTCAACGCGTCGAGAACTTCGCGGCATTCGAGAGGGG